>CAZXFO010000104.1:0-2243 GCA_964639745.1 uncultured Coxiellaceae bacterium
AATCAAGAAATTACTGCTGGCGCGGCTGCTCATAATGATCTGGTAGTTGTTGGCACACGTGGCGGCCGAGTTTACGGTCTTAATATCGCCACGAAACAGATTCAATGGAACACCGCTGTCGGTAATGAAGTTTTAGCAGCACCTGCAATTGGTAGCAACGTGGTTGTGGTGAAAACTATTGATGGCAAAGTGACCGGCCTTTCCGCTGAAGATGGCCACCATTTATGGAGCCATCAGGAAGTTGAACCTAACCTTATTTTACGTACAGCGAGTACTCCACAAATTACCCAGGATTCAGTTGTTATTGGATACGCCAGCGGAAAAGTAATCAAATTAAGCTTACTTACCGGCGACGTGCAATGGACTCAAACTATTGCCACACCGGAAGGCGCTTTTGCCATTCAACGCATGATCGATATTGATGCTAACCCAGTAGTAATGGGCAATCGTGTTTATGTTGCTACCTACCAAGGCAAAATAGCAGCGCTTAATCTTGCTGACGGTAATATTCAATGGGACCACGACATTTCAGCCTATTCAGGTATTGCTGTCGATGAACATCACGTTTATGTTTCAGATGCTAAAAGCGATATATGGGCGTTTAATCGTGAAACTGGGCAAGTTGCCTGGAAACAAACTAAACTTGAATATCGCAATACCACAGGCCCAGCTACGATAGGCAATAATATTGTGGTAGGTGATGCTCAAGGCGCTTTGCATTGGTTAAATAAGCAAGACGGTAGTTTTGCTGGGCGTGCACAGCTAGGCGGCAAAGGCATATATGCCAACCCTATCGCCCAAAACGGCATTGTTTATGTTCTCACCCAGGATGGGTATTTAGTCGCTTATAGGGGGTAACCATGCTTCCTGTCGTAGCGATTGTAGGCAAACCTAATGTGGGTAAATCAACGCTATTTAATCGCTTAACAGCCACGCGAAATGCGTTAGTTTCTGATTTCCCTGGCATGACCCGTGATCGCCAATATGGCACAGCCAATATTGATGATCATCGCTTTATCGTCATTGATACAGGCGGGATGACAGAATCTGCCGATAAGCTCGATCAATTAATCACTGAACAAGCTCTACAAGCCATCGAAGAAGCCGATAAAGTCATTTTTTTAGTTGATGGGCGCAATGGCATCACAGTTGAAGATCAAGCTATCGTTGAAAAAATTAGACGATTAAAAAAACCGGTATATTTGGTAGTAAATAAAACTGAAGGCTTCGATCCCACTCTCGCTGTCGCTGATTTTTTCCGCCTAGGCCTAGGTAATCCTTATCCGATTGCTGCAGCACACGGCAGAGGCATTTCTAATTTATTGGCTGCAATTTTTCCTAAAACCGAAGAAGCTGAAGAAGCAACTGAGGGTAAAGTTGCTGCTGAGCCTCAAAACTCTGGTGTTCTGCTAGCCTTAGTAGGCCGGCCGAATGTCGGCAAATCTACACTCACCAACCGATTATTAGGCGAAGAAAGAGTCATCGTCAGCAATATTCCTGGAACAACCCGCGACAGTATTTATATTCCTTTAGAGCGTTTTGGAAAACACTATACGCTGATTGATACTGCAGGCATGAGGCGGCGTAAAAATATTGAAGAAGTCACTGAAAAGTTCTCAATTGTGAAAACCTTGCAATCTATCGAAAGCGCTAATGTCGTGTTGTTTGTGATTGATGGCCGCGAAGCTGTTACCGACCAAGACTTACGTTTATTGGGTTTTGTTTTAGAAAGTGGAAAGTCGCTTATTGTGGCTATTAATAAATGGGACAATATGAGCGAAGAAGAACGTGAAGAAACAAAAGAAAGCGTTGCTCGTCGATTACATTTTTTATCAGCTATCCGCATTCAATATATTTCGGCATTGCACGGCACAGGTGTTGGCCACTTGTGGGACTATGTCGATGAAGCTTATGAATCAGCTACGAAAAAGTTTTCTACTTCTTATTTAACAGAGTTGTTAGAACAGGCAGTCGCTGCATTTAGCCCACCTTTAGTCAGCGGCCGGCGCGTTAAACTACGTTATGCTCATACCGGTGGTCACAATCCACCTATCATTGTTATTCACGGCAGTATGGCTGAAAAGCTGCCCCTTTCGTATCAAAAATATTTAGCAGGATTTTATCAAAAGCGTTTGCAGCTTGTAGGAACACCCGTGCAAATCAAGATGAAAGAGGCTTAATAAAAAAGAGGAATATCAGCTGTTGCTGTCACCCCTGCGAAAGCAGGGGTCTTGGGTTAGCTT
>CAZXFO010000105.1:0-11225 GCA_964639745.1 uncultured Coxiellaceae bacterium
AACCTCTTCTACCAATACGAATCTGATCACCTAGCTGATTTTCACTGGCAGGCTCTCCTACTATGCAGTAATCAGTTAATTCTGAACGTGCAACCAGAGCCTCTATTACCTTTTTAGTACCATGGGTACTTGCGCCTTCTTCATCACTGGTAATAAGAAAGGCAATAGAACCTGCATGTTCTGGATTAGCTTTTAAATATTGCTCAACACCAACAACCATAGCGGCTAAGCCACCTTTCATGTCTACAGCGCCTCGACCAAATAAAAACCCATCTCGTTCTGTTGGTTGAAATGGTGGGGACAACCATTCTTGCTCAGGGCCACTAGGCACAACATCAGTATGGCCAGCAAAAACGACCAAAGGCCCTGCATTCCCCTTTCTAGCCCAAATATTATCAACATCACCAAATCGCATGTTTTCAATATTAAAACCAAGTTTTACTAAATAATCAGTTAAGATAGCGTGACACCCTGCTTCATTGGGTGTCACCGAAGGACAAGCTATAAGGGCCTTAGTGAGCTCAATCACTGACATAGTTAGCATCTCTTAATAGTTCATTAATTGTTGTCTTGCTACGAGTCTGAGCATCTACTTGCTTGACGATGACCGCACAATAAAGGCTGTATTTTCCATCGGAGCTTGGTAAATTACCCGGCACTACTACTGAACCTGCAGGAATACGACCATAGCTTATTTCGCCAGTTAGGCGATTATAGATACGGGTACTTTGCCCCAGATATACTCCCATTGAAATGACAGAACCTTCTTCAACTACTACTCCTTCTACAATTTCAGAGCGAGCACCAATAAAGCAGCTATCCTCAATAATAGTTGGATTAGCTTGGATAGGCTCCAAGACACCCCCAATGCCAACCCCCCCTGATAAATGTACGTTTTTACCAATTTGCGCGCATGAGCCAACTGTTGCCCATGTATCTACGAGAGTACCGCTATCAATATAAGCACCAATATTGACATATGAAGGCATTAAAACAGTATTAGGGGCTATATATGCGCCGTAACGGGCTATAGCTGAAGGAACCACTCTTACTCCTAAGTTCGTAAACTCAGCCGTGCTTTCGCGATTAAACTTCAAAGGAACTTTATCGTAAAACTGCAGACAACCTGCATCCATTACCTGATTATCGTTTGTTCTAAAAAAAAGCAAAACAGCCTTTTTTATCCATTGATGGGTTTGCCATACACCATTGATTTTTTCAGCGACGCGGATTTTACCGGTATTTAATAAGTCTATAGTCTTTTGAACCGCATTTTTAACATTTAAATCAGTCATTACTGGGGTAATATTGGCTCTATTTTCAAAAGCCTGTTCGATGATTGTCTGTAAGTCGTGCATATAAATTCCTTGTAAATATTATTTACAATTTCTCACCCCTCGCTGGCAAAAAATATTCTGAGTAGGTATAGGTTTTATGCTAATATGACGCATTTTAACCAGAGCAGAATATTACATGTCATCACCCAAAATTGCTAATGCATTTCACATTTATGCGCGCTTATTCACTTATGTAAAGCAATATTGGCTTTCACTCGTGCTGGCCCTCGCTGCCAGCATGATCTATGCCGGTATAGACTCCTGGTTTGTTTACTTCTTAGAACCATTGCTGAATAAAGGCTTAATTCAAAAAGATCACTCCTTTCTCCATTGGGCTCCCTTATTAGTTTTAGGAGTATTTGTATTACGTGGCTTAGCCAGTTTTGTTTCAAGCTACAATCTTGCATCCACTTCTCGCAACGTCATTTTACAACTACGTAAAGATATTTTTGCACACTTACAACGCTTACCAGCCAGCTTCTTCGACCATACGACAACGGGTAATATCCTTTCCTTAATTTTATATAGCGTAGAACAAGTTGCTAATGCTAGCGCTGACGTCATTACTACCGCCATTCAATCTACCTTTTTTATTATTGGGCTTTTATTTGTGATGTTTTCAATCAGCTGGAAGCTCACCTTACTCTACTTCATCATTATTCCAGGTGTTGCCTTTATTACACGCGCAACCAGCCTACGTGTTCGACGGCTCAGTTTAAGCATTCAAGAATCTATGGCGGAATTAAATCATTGCGCTGAAGAAAACATTGAAGGCTACAAAGTTATACGCTCGTTTGGTGGCCAAGAATATGAAATGAGTAAATTTGAAAAAGCCTTGCGGTTTAATCGTAGCCGCGAAATGAAGGTAGTTGCAGCTCGCTCAATCAGCGTTTCAAGTGTACAACTCGTTGCAGCAATTGCTCTATCTTTTACGCTTTATATTGCCACCATGGACATTGCCGATTCGATTCTATCCACTGGCGGTTTCGTCTCGATGGTTGCCGCCATGTTAGCTTTAATTAAGCCGATGAAAGACCTAACTCAGATGCAGAATAAGCTTTACCGCGGGCTGGCCGGCGCCCAAAGCGCGTTTGAAATGTTAGATCAGCCTACCGAAAAAGATACGGGTACGCGCTCATTAAAAAGGGCAAAAGGCAATATTGCTTTTTCTCATGTTAATTTTGCTTATGATAATGGCTCTAATGTGTTGCATGATATTAATCTATCCATACAAGCCGGAGAAGTAATCGCTTTAGTTGGAAGATCAGGGAGCGGAAAATCGACCCTAGTTAGCTTATTACCGCGATTTTATACTGATTACAGCGGAGAAATTTTATTAGATGATATTCCTATTCAGGAATACCGCTTAGAGGATTTACGGCACCAATTTTCATTAGTTTCCCAAAACGTGGTTCTTTTCCATGACACCATTGCTAATAACATAGCCTATGGGCAATTTGGCAACATCAAAGAAGAAGAAATTATCGCCGCCGCCAAAGCTGCTAACGCACTTGAATTTATAGAAAAGCTACCTAACGGCTTGCAAACAGTAGTTGGTGAAAATGGCATCTTGCTTTCTGGCGGGCAAAGACAACGTATAGCTATTGCCCGAGCCATTTTAAAAAATGCTCCCATATTAATTCTAGATGAAGCCACCAGCGCTCTGGATACAGAATCAGAACGCTATATCCAAGCCGGGTTAGAAAGCCTAATGCGCAACCGCACCACGCTAGTTATCGCACATCGCTTGTCTACGATTGAACACGCCGATAAAATTGTAGTGTTTGATAATGGTAGAGTCATTGAAGTTGGCAATCATCCAGAACTTATGGCATTACAAGGTTACTATGCAAAACTGCATAACATGCAATTCCAAGAGGCGGCAAATTAAATGAAGATTCAACAATACTGGTATCGGCAAAATCTACATCTTTTTTTACTACCCCTGGTCCCACTGTCGTGGGTTTACGGTCTAATCGTTAAATTAAGACGTTTTTTATATCGTTCAGGCATCAAAAAAACAAACCGCCTGCCTATCCCAACTATTGTGGTTGGAAATATAACACTAGGCGGAACTGGCAAAACCCCTTTCGTGATGTGGTTAGTTGATTATTTAAAAAGCCAAGGGAAAACACCTGGAATTGCGCTTCGAGGAGTCGGCGGACGTAAGCATTATAAACCCATTGAAGTAGCTTTTCGCTCCAACCCCTATGAGGTAGGCGATGAAGCAGTCTTACTAGCTCAAAACACTTTTTGCCCTGTTGTTACCTGTATAGACCGCGCTGCAGCGGTGAATAAATTAATTGAACTAGATTGTGACATTGCTATTTGTGACGACGGATTGCAACACTACGGTCTTGATCGCGATATTGAAATTGCCATAGTTGATGCCAGCCGTTATTTCGGCAACCACCGACTTTTGCCAGCCGGACCTTTACGCGAACCTATTAATCGCCTAAAAGAGGTCGATATTATTGTTGTGAATCAGCCTGCTAATTATCTACCTGATACACACAATCGTATCAACAATTTAACTACCTACCCTATGCGCCTAGAGATGGAAACTTTTGTCTCTATCTACAGCCATAGCCAACAGCTTGATCTTTCTGCTTTTTCAGGACAAACCGTACATGCGATAGCCGGTATTGGCAATCCTCAACGCTTTTTTGCCATGCTAAATAGCTTAGGGATTGATGTAATCCCCCACGTCTTTCCTGACCATCATCAATATCAACTTACTGATCTTGATTTTAAAGATTCATTTCCCATCATAATGACCGAAAAAGATGCTATCAAGTGCCGACTACTAAGCGTTCAACACAATTTAAATAAAAAACATTTGTGGTACCTTCGAGTCAACCTGGAAGTTGGAGATGGACTTAAACAGGTCATTCAGCATAAAATTAGCAACATTGTCATGCATCGGCTAACAGGGTTACGTCCACGAATGATGCTTGATACGACGGAGGAAGAAACTTGAGAGGCTACTTGGCATGGTTTTTGATTCTACCATTATTCTTATTGCCTCTACCTACGTTAGCACTCATTCCAAGTTATAATGAAAGTAACACACATATACATTTAGATAATATTACTCACCAATTCATTATTAAGTTGAAATCAAACCCGACCACGGGCTTTAAGTGGTCTTTAAAACAATATGACCCACATTACTTAGAGTTAGTTAGACACAACTTTGAAGCACCAAACTCAAAATTAATGGGTGCACCAGGATTTGAAACTTGGCTATTTGAAACAAAACAAAAAAACTTTACTAATGTTCCAATTAAACTGATATATGCAAGAGCTTGGGAAAAGCCAAATAGCAATGTTAGCGAAATTAACTTTTTTGTGTCACAAAAATAAGTAAACACTTAGCTAGAACCAGGGAAGATGAAATGTTACGCAACGAAGAAAAAAAAACTGACCAGATTTCTCTTCCTGTTTTGGATCGCGATGCTATTCTTAATATGGAAATGCCGGCTTCAGAAATTTCTCCTTTTTCGCCGACTCTGACGACTGAAATCTCAACCAATTCTGATAATGATAAGCCCTCCCGAGGCTCTTTATTCTCACCCTCATTTTCAGGCGATATTGAAAACCCCTTATCGCCTACTATAAGCAATGAACAAAATACTGTTCAAGAAAATTTAGAAATACTCTATGAATCTTTATCTCAATCTATAGCTCAGCAAGACGATTTTCATTTACCCTCATTCCGTGAGCAGGAACCACTATCCTCGCAAGAACTTAAATGCGGCCTTAATAATTCCTACCAAATACGCGCCTATCAAAATAATTTATTATTTTGGTTTAGTGATTTGTCCCATGATCCATGGGGCCATGACCTTTATACCAGCAAATATTTCATCTACAATCGCTCTACTTGCCAACTTTCAGGCCCTAATTTTTTCAATGACGACATCAGCTTTAGAGCAGCAAGCACTTTCGGCAACGTCGAAACTACTCAAAATAGCCATTTCAATATAAGAGATATGTGCATCACCTTTAATGGTGACCTCATTATTGGAGGAGGTGCTGAAAAGAGAGATTGCAGCCTAAAAGTCTCGTCAAATAATGGATTCAGGTCAATTAGAAGAGATAGTATTGCAACCCGACAAACTATTCCACTAGCCAATGATTTATACATAGCTGGGCGCACGGAAGGCTATACCCAAATTTACAACAAAGATGAAGTCATTTTGGAAATTGAAAAAGGCAGCTGTTATAGCGTCTCTTATGATGATTATTGGTTTGCCAAGGGCGGCTTCGTTTTAAATAAGTCTGGTGAAGCAACAGAATCAACCCATATTACGATTTATAGCTTCTCACAAGATGGTGAAATTGAGCTAAAAAACGAATGGAAAACTCCTCATAAGTTTTACATTGAACATATCGCAGCCTTAAAGAATTACCTATTAGCCAGCTGCGGAGGAAATAACTTTTCTAAATGGTTAAACACTCCAAAATTTGATAATTATATATATATTTGGAATACCTTAGATGGCACCCTGCTTCAAGAATTACAGCCCTCTTCCAAAAAATTTACCATTGGCAGCATGCTTGGATTACCTAATGGCTGGCTTTGTATAAACCGCCGAGATGGGAGCAACCAAAAATACCAAACTTCCATATGGAATATACAAGCTAAAAGAATTGAGCTTATTCTGCCTGGCGCTGCTTCTACATTATCACCCGCCGAAGAACTCATTGTGATGGATAACAATAAAATAAGATTTTTTGATGTTTCCACAAAAAAAGTTAAACCTGTAGGCCTACAACGACCCTGGTTAGGATTTTCAACCCATATCAAATTTAAGTTATTTCAACTTCATAACCTAATTAAGGATCATTCTACTAACCTTGCCTCTTTAGGCTTAGGTGATACTGAGATATTTATGGCATTAAAGCTATTGAAATACCATTCAACGGCTAAAGAACTTGATTTAAGCTACAATCCAATGACGGCACAAAGTTTTAAATCAATTGCTGAAGCTTACCCTAAGCTTTCTTTCAACAAAATTATCTTAAGGGGTTGCCGGCTAGACAATATCGGGGTTCAATATTTCGCTATTGAAGCAAAAACCAATAAAACAACGGTAACAGCCTTTGATTTTAGCCAAAATTGGCTCTTCTTTAATATGGCTACATTAGAACAATTGAAAAAAAGCTTTATTAGAAAATCTTCTATTGTTAAGCAAATCGACTTGTCACAAAATTATCTGCATGAAGATTGTGATAAATTCTTTAAAGAAGAAAAATCAGTGTTTACCTTTTCTATTTTTAGAACAGAAGCGCGGCCAACCTCTAGTATTATTGAACCTGATATAACAATTTCTGCCACTAAATGGCTAGTTTGTTTAGCCTGCCCCAAAGATAAGCAGCATTCTTTTATTTTGCTTGAAGGCATGCGCCCTAATGGTCAACTCTTCTTAAAGAAGATGGACTTACAAGCCGAGCAGCTAAAAGGGGAAGGCTATTGTAGTATACAAACTTGGGATCCTTTCCATTTTGACAAGAATGATTATCATTTACAGCCTCAAATCATAACAGCTGAAAAAGGAAACAAACTTGTTACTAACGTTCAAAATCAGATCGGAAAACCGATCAAATTTAATCTCTTAAAGCTAGGGCCTTTTTCTCAAAAAAACAACGAAACATCCAACACAAGCAATGATGGCTCCAATAATTTAAAAATTGATACTGGGGTAAATACTACTAGCATTGAAGAGACAAATTGTTTACACTGGGCTAAAAATGAACTAAAGCAAATAAATGTTGAATTGGTGGAGCCTTTATCGCCCCTGCCAAGCGCTCATGCACGAGGAAGAGCATGTTCTATCCAATAAGAGGGAAGAGACCATGAGTCAAAGCGGATTTTTCAAAGCTTATCAATACGAAAATAAAGAGCATTTAAATAGAGCACAAAAAGCGATTCTTGATGCCACATTTAAAATCTATATTGACGATATTATAGAAGATATTCCTGATTCCTCCATCATGATATTAGAAGCTTTATGCAAAGAGCAGATAACCAGCGAAGAAATTGAAGGTTATAAAAAAATACAGTGTCCAGACGAAGGCAATATATGGGACATGTATATTAAACCTTGGCATGAAAAGATCCATCATCCCTATCTTCAAAATCGAGCTAAAGGGGACCCTAGCGCAGCTCTCGGAATGTTAGGCTTAAGAAACGAACATGATTACCCTGAAACTGAACATGGAATATTTGAAGGTAAAGTTTATTATTTTAAAAACGGTTTCGGCACAGGTGTATTGTCTGAGCCCGTTGGATGCTTTTCTTTAACTTCTCGTAACGATTCAAGCGCTCCTCCTGTGACCCGAGAGGCTACTTATAACTATATCAAAAACATTCTTACGACAAATATCCGAGGACTTAAGCAAAGCGGCAATCATTATAGCTGTCTTAAGCCTAAAGAACGCATTTCAGAAAAACAATGGTATATAGGTATATCCACAGATATAGGTGGCAAACATTCTTCGATATACCTCGAAGGCCTGACTGATAATGGTATTCACTTCATTGATTATTATAGAGCAGAGTTTTCAACCTTTATTATCAGCCCTAGCTCCATCACCCTTACAGCTAAAAGTATTTATCCTTTCCAAATTGAAGAAAATCTACTTGAAGAAAAGATTGAGAAAGATCTTTACATCACTCCCATCGACAACGCAGCCGGGATTACGCTAAGAATTATTTTGCGTAACGAACTAGCAAACTGGACGGAAATATCAAAAGAAAGTTGCATGGCAAGTTCAATTAGAAATATTAATACTGCAGGAAAGTGGGCAATAAGCAAATGCAAAGAAGCACACTTAGCTATTACCCAAGATGATATAGCACTAAATAAATCTAAACCTAAGGCGTTATTAGGACGCAGTAGCTACTAAGAGTAGTAGCTACTGGTTTTATGTAGGCATCGTCTTTTTAGGCATCATTTCTTGATAAGCATCTTGGTTTTGGCTTTCTGACAAAGCTTCTGCCACTTCCGTAATACGAAATTGATTGGCTTCAAACATAGCGGGTATAGCTTCATGATTTCGATAATCCAGTGGGATAACCGCTTTCAATACACCATCTGAACTCGTTATATCTCTAACTTCATTTGAATTATTAACTTCAAATAAGCCAATATAAGCTTGGCTGTTTTCATTTTTGTTCCAACTGAATACACATTGCTTATCGTCTAAGCTTTTAACTTTATACACGAGACCCGCTAAAAGCTTGCGGATATTTTTATCATTAAATTCAGCTTCATCTAAATACTTATTCTCGCCTAATTGAACCGTTTGATTATCCCATATTGCAGTTTTACAGCTGATGGGTGTAATGACTGCTAGGTTAGCTTTTTGAGTGAATTTTTCCATCTGGGGCTTAATTAGCCAGTCATATAAAGCAACAAAAGGAGCAGAAACCAGCGTGAAAGCTGCTGCTAAAGTTAATTTAGCAATATTGAGTACAGCTAACACCCCTACCGTAACGGCAGATAGAATGCCTGATAACAGGGTTGTATTCTCATTAGGGAACCACGATGATTTAGTAAAAAGCTGCAGAAGAAGCCCAAAAGGCAAAAAGTCTAAGACACCGGCTTCTATGACATCTTTTTTATTGTTTTGCTGATCTTCAATATCTGCAAATAAGTCATAACTACCCACCAAAAAGCGGTAGACTGCCCGAAGCTTAGCTCCTAAATCTAGACTGCGGAAAACTCCCAGCTTAAATTTTCTCGTTTTAAAAATATGGATGAAAGGATTAAATTTGACTTTGGGTAATACTGCCATGTAAACCTGCCTAAAAAATCTTTGCCCTATTTTACACCAGCCCATTAACAAGTCAAATTATATGCAATATTTCCCTAAAAATAGTATTTAAGAGCTATTTCTCTTTTCTTTCAATGAGTTTGCCGTCTTTAAACACCAAAGTAACCGGTGGAGTTGAGTTATAATCCAACTCCACCATCTCTATAGCTTTGGGCTTATCAGCGCTACCATCCATGGGAGTGATATAGGAAGGCTTACCGCAGGCTGCCTGAATAGCCTCTGGAGTATCACCAAATTGAATAGTGTTTCCGCAGATTTGTGTTTGGGTTAGACCTGCTCCATTGACGCTCATGTTAACTACCTTGCCATTACCATCAAAAGCCACAGTTGTTCGCAAGGTACCGGACATTCCAGGGTCAGACGAGATAAAATACACCCATTCTTGGGGCTCAAATGGTTTCACCTCCGATTTTTTTTCTGAATCAGGTTTACCGCAGGCTTTACGTACTGATTCTAAAGAGTCGCCCATACTAATAGAATTAAAATTATTAGGGCAAAACATATCGGCCCAGGCGCTAGAAGCAATAATGGTACTTATAGCTAGAATCAATGCTCTTAACTTCATTTAGCCTCCGACTTTTCCGGTTTTAGCCGCTTCGTTTGCGCTGACTGGTGGCGAGCAACACGATCAGTATCAATATATTTCTCCATAGTAGCAGGATTTTCGTGGCCTACGTCATCTCGTATATGTTCCCGGGGCCTAAATTCAACTTCATTTGAAATGGCTGTATGACGCAACCAGTGCACAGTAGCTGTTGCCAAATCTTCAGCCTCGTCAATTTTCCCTGCGGAGCGTAATTTCTCAATCGCCCGATCAAAAACACTTTGGACAATGTTACGAATCTGTCGAGTACCTAACCCACTTCTTCCTTTTAGTTTAGGAAATAAAGGTAAAGATTCTCCTCTATTCGGCAACGAGGTTAACCCTAAGCTTTCCCGATACCTTTTTAAAGCTTGTAACAATTCATCAGGTACAGCTACATCTCTCATCTTATTTCCCTTACCAACTGTGGTATACCACCATAAACCATTTTTATCGGGAGCAAAGTTATTCATAAGGGCCATACGATCATCAGCATAAGCCAGCTCCGAAATACGCAAACCTAATAAATAAAATGCGGACATAAGAAAAAAAGTGCGTTCATGACGTTGATCTTCATTAGCCATATTCTCAGCTTCAGAAATGACATAGTTCCACTGTAATCGGCTTAATTTGCGAGTAACTTTAATAGTTTGTTGCCTTTGAATATACCCTTTCTTTTGACGAATTAAACTTATGGGATTTACTTCTAAATAATTTTCTTGCTGTAAAAAAACAAAAAAAGAACTTAGCGTTGCAAAAATAGCTTCTACAGATTTATTACTAAGTTGGTAAGTAGACTTCTTCAATGTGGCCCCTTTGCTTCGCGCCAACTTACTTAATTTCACAACAAAGGGACGCCATTCAGGATTAGGAAGCCTAGCACCCTCACCATTGGTAATAAAACGCTCTACTGTTTTAATAGCGATCCATGGTGTTGGCGGATTGCGGATAAATTCTAGATATTCTCTTACATCGTTTCGGGTTATTTGCTTTAAGGGTTTTTTTTGAACTAACCATGCCCATTGTAAGAATCGCTCTAACTCCCGCCTATAAGCTGTAAAAGTATCTCGAGATTGGCTATAGCTTTTTAGAAATTCGAGGCAAAATTGGAACTCGTTTTCGATACCCGGCAAAGCAAGTGATTGCAAATAATTAACAATGTGCTCAGGCGAATACAGATTTTCTAATGTATCAAACAAGGGCTGCGGTAAACTTGTTGATTGAGACATACCCACTTCCTTTTTATTCCTAAGTGTACATTAACAAATAGACACTTGCTTCTGTTTTTTGTATATTTTTTCTGTTTTAAAGCTCCACTTAACTTAACTTACTGGGACTCATCATGGAAAAATTTAATGCACTTTATGCTCAATCTGGGGGCGTTACTGCTGTTATTAATGCAACCGCTTGCGGAGTTATTGAAACCATCCGTAAAAATACCGATAAAATTGCGAATGTTT
>CAZXFO010000106.1:0-3183 GCA_964639745.1 uncultured Coxiellaceae bacterium
CCGATTATTTCGAGAGCATTAACTTGTTTAGTTAATGGCTGAGTAAACATAATATTGCCAAACAGATACTTGAGTAAGGAAAAGCGTGCGCCAAATCCTGTTGAGGTTGCGCTGGATTTCATGTTTACGCCAGGATTGAACTTAATATTCCAGACAACACCCGCATCATAATAATAATATAATTCAAGCGTTTGCAGCAGAGGCTTGCTTGGGAAAAAGTCCATACGCATTTCAGCACTAGCTGAAATGCCGCGGTCGCCGATAATTTCTGCGGTGTCATAACCACGACCTAACTGACTGCCACCAAAACCAAATTGCTCAGAAGTTAAAAGCGGCTGGAAGGTATACTGGCCTTGGGTTACGCCAAATAACGATAAGCGCCAGAAAAGCTGCTGTAAGCGGCTAACTTGGAAATTAGCTTTAAAGAAGTTGGCCGTGCCCCCGGGTCGAGAAGTTGTCGCATTAGAGGATGTGTTGGTGGTAGCGCCTAAAAAGTTTAAGCCTTTTTTAACGTTAAAACTCAATAAGTTATTACCGCGAAATCTATCAATCAAAGTGGCACTGATGCCTGCTTGTACCGGTCTAATATGATCACGATACAATAAGGCATTTAAAATGGTTAAAACTTGGCTATCAAAATAGTTAAAAGAGCCGTTCATCGTGACGCTGGCTGATTGGCTGCGATAAATAGGGTATTGCACGTTGGTGTAAAAAGTCTTAGCGTCACCATTAATTTGTAAAGGCTGAAGTGTATACAATGGACGCGTACGTGAATCATTTGCGCCGAAAATCCATCTAAATCCGTCAGTTCCAATAGGAGTATTGTGGTTCATATCAAAATAACGCAATTCTCTGCCTTTGGGGGTGGTTCCATAGGTCATCTGGGTTGAGTCGCCAGAACGGAAAATAGAGTTGGCTGATAGAGAAAGCGTATCTTCTTGAGGCCCAACATAGCGGGTGCCGTAGTTATCATAAGAGAAATAACCGGTAACCACTTTATTGTAAGTGGCGAGGTTTAAGTCGGATGCGCCCACAGTCGTTTTAGAAGGTGCCAAAACTGCTCGTACTGAAGTTCCAGGAATTTCGTTTGCTAACAATAAGTTATATTCCATAGTTTGGACGCGTAAAGGTTTTTCTGCTGAAATATTGCGCCCATAAGCGGCAACCAGGTTTTTGGCACCTTTAGGGCTGCCAATAACGCTAACGTTTTGAATAAAACCCTCAATAATACGGATGATGACCAGCCCGTTTTCAACGTGCTGAGGTGGCAAAATGGCTCGAGATAAGATGTAGCCGTTATTACGGTAGAAATTTGTAATATCTTCAACGATCTTGAATAGATCTGCCACCGTGATGACAGTATTGACCTTGCGAATGAAGAGAGGCTCTAACTGTTTATAGCTGAATACGGTATTTCCCTCGATAATGACACGGGTCATTTTGAATTTAATGGCGCCTGCTTCAGAGCCCCCATTTTGAGCGCCAGCTTGTGGCTCGGAAGTGAGCTGTTGAGGTGCTTGAGTTGATTCAACCGCTGTAGGATTGAAGCTGTCTGACTGAATGTCGGGTCGAGAAGAAGCCGGTACTTGAGGCAAGATTTCTTGACGAGTAGGAGTCGCGGCAAATGATAATAGAGAAAATAGGTTTAGAGCGATTACAAGTAGAGGCACGCACCATTTCTTCATGTTATAAAATTCCTTTTATCTTCCGTAGGTTGCGTAAAAATTTATGGTTATTATATAGCGGTTTGTACGTTATTGCGAGAATTTTGTAGGGTTGGTATAGCGGTTAGAATCATCCAGATTAAATGAACGCTTGCTGTTTAGGTGTAAGGCAGATCTGCACGCTACTTCGGGCAAAAGAAAGCAATTAAAGCTATTTGGCTACTAAGTGTAGCTAAAAAAATCTTCTCAATAGATTAATAACACTTTATCGTATGGCTTGCGATTGCTGCAGCATGATAAGCGGCAAACAATTGTTAATAAATGCTTCTAACTTTATTTAAAATCTCGCAAAAGAACGCAATTATCAACATTTCCAGAATGTTACATTGTGGATGATATTTTAGCTTTTGTGGAGAGTTGGCCTTCTTCTTCTATGTGCTTGATTTCACAGTAAAAATATTTTCCTTGAGAAGCGTTCCAATATTAGCCTAAGCCATTGATCTTAAAGTGAAATTTTTAGATCATTTTTTGATCAAGCGGCTTGTCAAGTTGCCTTTAAAAAACACATCCGAATCAAGAAGTTACCGTACAGCTGTATCCATTAAACTTAAAGTGACCGTCTACACTTAGATTAGGGCTGTTTTAAATCAATCACATAACAAAACCATTTTGATTTAAGCAGTTGATTTTATGAGGCTTTAATGGACGCAGCACATAAGCAGCAGCGCATTTTGAGTAGACGGATAGCCGGCGCTGTTTTGGCATTTATTGGAATAGCTCTTTTTTCAGGTAGTGCTTTTGCTGATCCTGTTTTGAATAACGTTGCAGCTGGAAATGTCACCGTTCAACAATCTGCTGGAAATACCACTATTAATCAAGCAAGTTCTAGCGCTGCCTTAAACTGGCAAAGCTTCAATGTAGGGGCCAATGAAAGTGTGCATTTTCAGCAACCCGCAGGTGGTATTGCTTTAAACCGCATTGACCCCAATCAAGGTGTGTCACAGATTTATGGACGCTTAACTTCAACTGGGCAAGTTGTTCTTATTAATCAAGCGGGTATTTATTTTGGGCCTAGCGCTTATGTGAACGTTGGTGGTGTTATTGCCTCTACCGCTGACATGTCAGACAGCGATTTCATGCTCGGCAATTACAACTTTAATCAACGCTCAGCCTATAACGGTTCCATTATCAATGATGGCCATATTGCTTCGCTTGAAAAAGGTTTTGTGGTCATGGCCGGTGCTGGAGTAGTGAATAATGGGGTGGTCCAAGCTGAAATGGGTAAAGTGGTCATGGGATCGGGTGAAACTTTTACCGTTAGTTTTAATGGTAATAGCATGATTAATTTTGCAGTGACTAGCCAAACTACTGCACCTGGCCGTGATCAGAATGGAAATGCATTAACAGACGGCGTGCGTAACTCGGGCGTTATTGAGGCTCAAGGTGGTAGCGTCGAAATGACGGCTAAAGCGGCTCAGGGTGTATTGAATAAAGCCGTTAATATGGAAGGTGTGGTTCA
>CAZXFO010000107.1:0-11749 GCA_964639745.1 uncultured Coxiellaceae bacterium
TCCCCCTACCTGAAACGGTACAGCATATTATTTATAATAGCGGCCTTATTGAACACTATCGAAAAGAAAAAGGTGAAAAAGGTGTTTCTCGCATTGAGAACTTGGAAGAATTGATTAATGCTGCAAAAGAATTTCTATCCAGCATGGAAGAGCCTGATCTGCCACCACTATCTGCATTTTTAGCTTATTCAGCTTTAGAGGCAGGCGAGGGCCAAGCAGGCTTATCTGAAGATTGTGTGCAACTGATGACGCTGCACTCGGCTAAAGGTCTTGAGTTCTCCACGGTATTTTTAGCTGGCTGTGAAGAAGGATTATTTCCACATTATCTTTCACAAGAAAGTCCTGATAAGCTCGAAGAAGAACGTAGGCTTTGTTATGTTGGTATCACGCGCGCTATGCAAAAACTTTATATAACTTATGCTGAAACTCGACAGCTTTATGGCAAGAGTACTCATAATCGTCCTTCTCGCTTTCTAAAAGAAATACCTCAGGAATTGATCGAAGGGATTCGCATGAAAACACAAGCTCCAGCTTCGCACAGCCATGCGGATGTTTTTAATCAGGATGAATCATCAAATACACCACGGTTACGTATAGGTCAGCGTGTCTCCCATCCTCAATTTGGTGACGGCATCATTTTGCAGCAAGAAGGTCATGGCAACCGTGCTCGTATCCAAATTAAATTTGAACGGGTAGGGGTGAAATGGCTGATTGCCAGCTACATTGCTGCTGTTTAATCATTCCAACTCTTTAGAATAAGATTCAGCTTAAAATCACCCGAACATTACTCTACAGTAACCGACTTAGCTAAATTACGCGGTTGATCAACATCAGTTCCTTTGAGTACTGCCACATGGTATGACAATAATTGCAGCGGCAATGTATAGGCAATAGGCGCAATCCATGCATTCATAGTAGGCATTTTAACAATATGCATACTATTAGCATCAAATTCTTCAGGAGCATCAGTCACCACGTAAAGTTCAGCACCTCGCGCTTGAACTTCAGCTAGATTTGATTTCACTTTTTCAAATAATTCATCTCTAGGCGCTAACACGATCACTGGCATATTACGATCAACTAAAGCTAATGGTCCGTGCTTAAGTTCGCCAGCAGGGTAACCTTCAGCATGAATATAAGAGATCTCTTTTAATTTTAAAGCCCCTTCCAAGGCAATGGGGTATAACATACCACGTGCCAGAAACAATGCATGATGTTTATCAACAAAACGCTGAGCAAGCTGTTGGATTTGCATATCACAATTCGAAATATCATTTAACAGCTTAGGCAATTCTTGCAAAGCGGTAGTAATGGTTGATTCATCTTGAGAAGATAGCTCACGGCTTTTTGCTAATGACAATGTAAACAGCAGCAAAGCTAATAGCTGAGTTGTAAAAGCTTTGGTAGAAGCTACACCTATTTCCATACCAGCACGCATTAAAAAAGTATGCGCTGCTTCTCGCGTTAATGTGCTTGCCGGCACATTACAAATAGCCAGGGTGTCTAAATAATCCATCCCTTTCGCTAAACGTAGTGCAGCCAAGGTATCAGCTGTTTCCCCTGATTGAGATAGAGTAATAAATAATGTCTTGGGCAACACGACAGGATTGCGATAACGAAACTCACTAGCAATTTCAACAGAAGCAGAAACACCGGCTAGCGATTCAATCCAGTATTTACCAACTAAAGCCGCGTGATAACTTGTACCACAGGCGACTAACTGGATAGACTGTATGTCAGCTAATTTATTATGAAGAGCCAAACCAAATGCTGATTCTGATATATGCTTGCCATTAACGCGCCCTTCTATGCAAGTAGCTAATGCTTGTGATTGCTCAGCAATTTCTTTGCGCATGTAATGACGATATTCACCACGGTCTACCATATCATAATGGCCATCTACCAAATGAATAGCGCGTTGCACGCTTTTACCATTGATGTCATAAATTTTTATGGCATCGCGTGTAATGTCGATGATATCCCTGTCTTCAAGATAAATAAATTCTTGTGCGACTGGCAATAAAGCTAATACGTCTGATGCGACAAAATTTTCGCCGATGCCTTTACCAACGACTAATGGGCTACCATGTCGTACAGCCAACAACCTATCAGGACAATGAGCAGCTACAATGGCTAGAGCGTAAGCCCCCTCTAGTTCAGCCACTGCTTTCTGCACGGCCAATAATAAATCTTTAGTTTGCTTAAAATGAAAATGAATAAAATGAACAACCACTTCGCTATCTGTTTCAGAAGTAAAAATATACCCTTCTTTTATCAGAAATTCGCGAAGCTTTTCATGATTTTCAATAATGCCATTATGAACTAAAGCAATTTCATCATGCGAAATAAATGGATGAGCATTGCGCTCTGAAGGAACACCGTGGGTAGCCCAGCGTGTGTGGGCGATACCAATATTGCCGCGCATAGTGGGAGCTTCTTGCAATTCCATCAATGCTTTTTCTAGTTCACCGACCTTGCCCTGTACTCGTAGTCGGTTTAATTGGTTAGCTTGATCTATAATGGTGATACCAGCAGAATCATAACCACGATATTCCAGCCGCTTTAAACCCTCAATCAAAATCTTTTCTACATGGCGTTCTGCCACTGCACCAACAATACCACACATGTTTTTTGCTCCTACCTATAAAGCTATTCTGTTATAGTTTCTTTTTTTGGACGTTGCCAACCTTCGATGCTCTGTTGTTTCGCTCGAGATAATGTAAGCTGATCAGCTGGTGCATCTTTTGTTAGAGTTGAGCCTGCACCGATGGTTGCTCCCCTACCAATAGTTATTGGCGCTATGAGTTCGGTTCCAGAACCAATAAAAGCCCCTTCTTCAATAACTGTTTTATGCTTATTGACCCCATCGTAATTACAAGTAATGGTGCCAGCACCAACATTAACTTGTTTGCCAACTTCTGCGTCACCCACATAACTTAAATGGTTAACTTTACTATTTTCTCCGATAGTACTATTTTTAATTTCGACAAAATTTCCGACATGGGCTTGATTACCTAAAACGGTACCTGGTCTGATGCGCGCAAAAGGACCTACAATTGCCTCATCGCCAACCACTGCACTATCAAGTACGCTGTTAGCTTTGATAGTAACTCGATTTCCTACATCGGTGTTTCTTAAACAAACATGAGGACCGATTACACAACCATTGCCAATAGTGACTTGGCCTTCCACAATCACCCCCACATCAATAACCACATCTCGGCCAACCACTAATTCGCCACGGACATCTAAACGATGAGGATCATATAAAGTGACACCTTGGCGCATTAACTTCTGAGCATATTGGAATTGATAAAATCGCTCTAACCGATTTAATTGCAATCTATCGTTAATACCTAAAATTTCTTCCACCATCTCAGGCTGTACCGTGTAAATAGCAACTTCTTCATCTAAAGCCATACTAACAATATCAGTTAAATAATACTCGCCCTGAGCATTATGCTTACTCAGCTGTGGAAGCCATTTTTTTAAGTAACCCGCTTTAACACAATAAATACCGGTGTTCACTTCAGTGATTTGGCGAATTCTTTCATCGGCATCTTTTTCTTCAATGATTTGCAGCACTTGATGATGATCATCGCGGACAATCCGACCGTAACCTGTGGGATTAGCTAAGTTAACTGTCATTAAGCCTAAGGCTTCGACTGGAACCTCTTTTTCAAACCGCTTTAATGTTTCGACTGAAATTAATGGCACATCGCCGTATAAAATTAATACACGCTCATCATCTTGTAGGTGTGGCATAGCCTGCAAGACAGCATGACCAGTGCCTAACTGTTCTTCTTGCTTAACCCAAGTGACGTTTAAATGAGCAAGTGCCTCGCGCACACGATCGCCTTCGTGGCCAAAAACCACGATAGGGGCAGAAGATGATATATTAAAAGCTGTCTCAATGACGTGTTCAAGCAAGGGCTTACCAGCAAGCGGGTGCAAGACTTTAGGCACATCAGAAAACATGCGCTTACCTTGTCCTGCAGCGAGAATAATGATTCGTGTTGACATAATGAGCTAAAAGCCTAGTTAAAACCCGAAATTATACCGAGTTCAACTGCGCTCGTCATTACAATTTAAGCACTATACATCTTCGTTTGAGCCACCTAAACTCGGCCTTCTAGACCCCTTATTGTCAGGCGTCTGTGGTTGCTCTCCTTGGTTAGCAAAACTAGAACTGGAGCTTAATGGAATAAAGAGCTTAAAGCTCGTGTCTGGATTAATAGAGACACTCCCCCTAGGTGTGTGATTGTCAGCATACAATTGAATCAAATTAGTCTTATTATAATCAACACACTGGTAACCCTGCTCACTGCAATATTTGATATACCCCAGCTCAAATTTATTTAAGGTATTATTTTTAATTCGCTCAGCAATCCCCTCAGCATGAATAGTGACAGTTACCACTTGCGACACCGTGTTATTGTTTGGGGATAAAGCAAGCCGGCCCTCATCTATTTGCTTACCCACGATACGGTTTATTTCTTCAGATTTTATGTCATTAAGCTTAGCTTGCACATTATCAGCCAATAGCAGCTGTGAGCGAACACCCGTCTCAGTAAGGGTTTGGTGTATAGCGTATTTTTTTATAATAGGAGAAAAGTCAGTGCCCAAAGCAAGATTATCAAAAACAGTAATTTTTTCTGCGCATTGCTGCTGATTTACGCTGCTTTCAAGCGTATTTTCTTTTGCTATGTCATAGTCTGATATTTGTAAATCGTCGGGTATTCCACTAAGCTTTAAAACTATAATGCTATGCTCACTATTTAATAATTGATAGCATCCATCTCTTCCGCTGAAACTGGCCCCTCCTTAACTAACGAGGTCGAATTAAAATACCACCTCGGTACAGATTCAACTGGCTGATGACTTAAATCATTAGCACTGATGGAGATGAGTGGCGAAAAATATAACCATGAAGATGCCTGATTGGACGTATGGCTGGATAATGGAATATGGAAATCCATATCATTAAACTTATCGCCACCCACACTAGAATTAATAGAATCTTCAGTTTCATCAATAAGACTAGGCTGTTCATTTTTCTTTTTACCACGACCTGTGTCCATAAACTTCCCCCCGTTGTATTTAAGTATAGTAGAAGTCGGCGATAAAAATATCGTTACTTAACAACGACTTAATTAGCGGGACCGTAAGGACTTGAGGAATTATATAGCGCCATTAGTTCTCACTTTCTTTAGCAAGTAGCTCACCTTATCATCAGCCAAAATTGCACGATCAATGCATAAAAATCCGGTCTGCTCGTATTTATCAGAAATGGCATTGATCATAAGTGACATTTCATCAATAGGTCGCACAGCGCCAAGTTCGTTTACAACCAAAATTGGATCGCCTTCTGCCACATAAGATTGATATGGAGTTTTAATTAAAGCCATTTGCCAACTCTGAATGCTGTTTTGATTTTGTAATTTAAACTCATTAATCAGAGGCTCTACTTGAGTAAGGCGTTGCAAATCTAAATGAATAATTTTAGGCATACGGCGACACTGCAAGCGCGCTGCAATTTGTGATGCAGGACTACCATCACTTAATATCGCTAGTTTATCAATAAGCGCAAAAACATCGTAATCACATAGCTCTTTATAAATAGGATAACATTCGCTTAAAAATTCTTGCTTTAATGCATTAATATCTTGGCTATCGCGAGCCTTGGCATTAAAACCATTAACTCGTGACAGAAATAATCCTAACCGGGTTGCTTCTATTTCAGGATATTGCTCTAAATTTTCAGACACGTTAATTAAAAATTGTATCAATAAAAACTCTAAGGCGAGTTTTTTCTGCTGCAAATAAATATTTCGAATCATCAAACGTCTAGCCATCAAGTAATGCTCTACTACACCTATTCCTTTATGAGTTATGCCTAAACGTTCTTGCTGTTGATCGTTGACAATGGCCATACAATGTAACATCCAACGAAAATCAAATTCACCATATGCCACACCACAAAAATGACTATCACGTAGCAAATAATCCAACCGGTCAGCATCAAGCTGTGATGACACAATATCAGCCAACACTCGCTTAGCCGTTCCTCTATGCATAATCATATCTTCAACTTGAGCAAACTTAGACTCAGTTAAACTGTAGCGAGGATTTAACTCATTATACTCATCAAAAAAATATGAAGTACGATAATCCGCTAAGAAAAATGGTGTCCAATCTTCATGTCGAATTAATTTTTGATGGAACACATCTTCGAAAGTATGAGAGAAAGGGCCGTGACCAATATCGTGCAGAAGGCAAGCAATCATGACTAATTGCCTTTCTTCATCCGCTAATCCAATTTTATGTGCGATCTGGCTACCCACATAAGAACAACCTAAACAATGATTGAAACGACTATGCACCGCACCGGGAAAAATAAAATCACCCATGCCTAATTGTTTAATATGGCGCAGTCTTTGAAAATGCGGGCTATTAATAAAAGGCTTGACCCATTTATCCTCGACATCGGTAAACTGCATAGTGCCATGAACGGGGTCTTTGATAACGTGATAACGATTGCTAGTAGTCATTCTTATAAGCTCTTTGATAAGTGATATACATTATATATATCAGCGCGACGGGGTAATTTACTTGCCATCATATATTCTGATTAAAGCCGCAATCAAGAAAAATCCGAACCATAGTAATGACCATTGAGCTATACTCAAATGCAAAAATTGCCAACTGATTTTCGCACAATTAGGCCCACCAATTAATATATTCAGTAATGCATCTGACCAAGGCATTATTTGTAATAGGTAACTCAGCTTTACATCACAAATACTAAGCACACTTTCTTCTGGTGGGAAAAATTGTAGCCAAACTTGCCGTGCTGCGATTAGCATCCCCAAGACAGCCATTACCGCAATAATCACATTGACCCAACGCCTTCTTTTTTTAATAAGCACGGCATTAGCTAAAAAAAGACAGCCAAGTGCAGCAAAAATCACTCTCTGTAGTTCACACAAAGGACAGGGGACAAGGTCGTTATAAAATTGTAGGTAATAAGCAAACCCGAGCAGAGCTAATACTATTAAAAACTCACCCCAATAAAATAGCCGACCAGCCATATAAACCTCGCAACACAATGAATAATATAATATTGTAGCTACTCAAAAAAATCTACCTAACAAAGCAATCTTCACCCGGCGTGAGAAATATGGTACATTTCACGCCCCAAAACCTATCTTTACCTGTAAGACTATGTCGGATTTAAATCAAATCTTTGATGTTATTGTCGTTGGCGGCGGCCATGCTGGAACCGAAGCTGCTTTAGCTGCTGCTCGTATGGGCATGGAGACTTTGTTATTAACCCATAATATCGAAACTCTAGGACAAATGTCTTGCAATCCCGCTATAGGCGGCATTGGCAAAGGCCACTTAGTCAAAGAAATTGATGCTTTAGGCGGTTTTATGGCCAAAGCTACCGATTTAGCTGGTATCCAATTTCGAATTTTAAATGCGAGCAAAGGCGCTGCGGTTCGAGCCACGCGCGCTCAAGCTGATCGAGCATTATACAAACAGGCTATGCGCTCTTTTTTAGAGAACCAGCCTCATCTCACGCTTTTCCAACAAGCAGTAGACGATATCTTAATTGAGCAAGATCGAGTCGTTGGCGTGATGACCCAAATGGGTTTGAAAATTAAGGGTAAAACGGTCATTCTGACTGCTGGTACATTTCTTGCGGGCAAGATCCATATTGGCTTGAACAATTATGAAGGCGGGCGAGCAGGAGACCCACCTGCTAAAACGCTAGCTCAGCGCTTACGCGAACTGCCATTACGGGTAGGACGTTTGAAAACTGGCACACCACCACGAATTGATGGACGCACCATTGATTTTACCGTGATGGAAAAGCAAGAAGGGGATAAACCTACGCCAGTATTTTCTTTTATGGGAAATGCTGGGCAACATCCACAACAAGTGCCGTGCTATATCACACATACCAATGAAAAAACGCATGATTATATTCGAAGCGGCTTAACACAATCACCCATTTATGCTGGCGTTATTGAGGGAACTGGTCCACGCTATTGCCCCTCGATTGAAGATAAAATCGTGCGCTTTGCTGATAGAACCTCTCATCAAATTTTTGTAGAACCTGAAGGCTTAACCACTCACGAAATTTATCCGAACGGCATTTCTACCAGCTTACCTTTTTCGGTACAAATTGAATTTGTACGATCTATTCGTGGCTTTGAGAAAGCTCATATTACCCGCCCTGGCTATGCTATTGAATATGATTTCTTTGATCCTCGCGATCTAAAACCCTCCCTAGAGACTAAATGCATAAATGGGTTGTTTTTTGCCGGTCAAATCAATGGTACAACAGGTTACGAAGAAGCCGCAGCACAAGGACTTCTAGCAGGAATTAATGCGGCTCGGCTCGTACAAGAAAAAGAAGCTTGGACACCTCGACGTGATCAAGCTTATATCGGTGTTTTAGTTGACGATCTTGTAACACGCGGCACTTTAGAGCCTTATCGCATGTTTACCAGCCGAGCTGAATATCGCTTATTATTGCGCGAAGATAATGCTGATTTACGTTTAACTGCTATAGGCCGAGACTTAGGTTTAGTTGATGACGAACGTTGGCAAGCTTTTAATATAAAACAAGAAGCAGTCAATCGCGAACAAGATAGACTGCATGCCACTTGGGTGCGACCACAAACACCTGCTGCCGAACATATAGAGAAAATCTTAGGTCAGCCATTAGGCCGGGAATATCGCCTTAAAGAATTATTGCGCCGTCCCAATCTTGGATATGCTGATCTTTTATCTATTATGGAACTAGGCCCGTTTGTTCAAGATGAGAAGGTGGCTGAACAAGTAGAAATTCAAGTCAAATACGCGGGCTATATCGACCGCCAGGAAGATGAAATTGCCAAACGATTACATCATGAATCTTACAAAATTCCTTCTCATATCGATTACCATCAAGTGATTGGTCTTTCTTCTGAAGTAAAACAAAAATTAGACGCCGCAAGACCCGCTACTTTAGGCATGGCTGCGCGTATCCCAGGGATTACCCCGGCAGCCATTTCCTTGCTATTAGTACATTTAAAAAGATAACTACGATGCAAAACCTCCTCTCTCAAGCGTTGCAAACGAACGGCTATAATTATTCTGCAGCTGTGCAAGAAAAGTTCATTGATTATCTTGAACTTATGCAAAAATGGAATAAGGTCTTCAACCTCACCTCTATAGATACCGCCCAGGAGATGGTCTACCTACACATATTAGATAGCCTTTCAGTGCTACCTTATTTGCACGGCAACCGCTTACTCGACGTGGGCAGCGGTGGCGGTCTTCCAGGAATACCTCTGGCGATAGCAGATCCCACCAAAAGCTGGGTATTATTGGATAAAAGCCAGAAAAAGACTCGTTTTTTAACCCAAGTTATAGCTGAACTGGGCCTAAAGAATGTCAGCGTGGCCTGCTCCCGTTGCGAAGATTTTCGTATGGATGCATGTTTTGATAGCATCATTTCCCGCGCATTTGGTACCATAGCGTTGCTAATAGAAAGTACCCAGCATTTACTTTGCTCTGATGGTCAATTTTTAGCCATGAAAGGCAGTTATCCTGAACATGAACTAGCTGAAATCCCAACTGGGTTTGCGCTATTAGACGTAAAAAAGCTCACCATTAAAGGACTGCAAGCTGAGCGGCACTTGGCAAGAATTAAAAGGGGAAGCGCGTGACTAAAATCATAGCAATATCTAACCAAAAAGGCGGGGTTGGTAAAACTACCACTAGTATTAATCTAGCGGCGTCTTTTGCTGTTATGAAAAGAAAAGTCTTATTAATAGACCTAGACCCCCAAGGTAACGCTTCAGCAGGCAGTGGTATTGATAAAACTCAAATCAATTTAGCAGTGCAGCATGTCTTAACCGGCGAAGCTGAATTATCAGAAGCTATTATTAACACTCAAGGTAGTTATGACCTGCTTCCCACCCATCAAGATTTGATTATTGCAGAAGTACAACTGATGCAAATGCAAGAACGTGAATTTCAGCTAAAGAAAATTCTAGCCAAATCAGGCACACACTATGATTTTATCTTGATTGACTGCCCCCCTTCATTGAATATATTAACTGTGAATGCACTGGCTGCCGCACAATCAGTATTAATTCCGATTCAATGTGAATATTTCGCTCTAGAAGGATTAAGCGGGTTACTCAGCACTATTGAACAAATCCGAGTTTCAACCAACCCTAGTTTACAAATTGAAGGCTTGCTGCGCACGATGTACGATGGCAGAAATCGTTTAGCAGTAGATGTCTCTAATCAATTACTGCAACATTTCCCTGGCCGTGTATACAGTACTGTTATTCCGCGCAATGTCCGTTTAGCTGAAGCTCCTAGTCACGGCATGGCAGTCATTCATTACGATGAAAAATCTCAGGGTGCTATCGCTTATCTAGCACTAGCAGGAGAGATCTTACGTAAAGCTGAAAAACAAGCCATTAAACAAGAACCATTATCGACGTTTGCATGAAACTTAAGCTGGCTTTCTGTTTATTCCGTTACTTCCCGTTTGGAGGATTACAACGTGACTTCTTACGCATCGCTCGAATATGCCGCGATCGCGGACATGAAGTAGACGTTTATACTTTATCGTGGGAAGGGCCAGAAGAACCAGGACTTAACATCCACATCATTTCTGTAACAGCATGGCAAAATCACAGCCGTACCAACCATTTTGCAAAAAAACTGCAACCCATTTTAAAACAGAAACAATATGACTGCGTTATTGGCTTTAACAAAATGCCGGGGCTTGATGTTTATTATGCCGCTGACGTATGTTATCAAAGCCGCATCAAAGAACAGCGGCCTTCATGGTATCGTTTAATGCCGCGTTATCGGAGTTATTTAAAAGCCGAACGCAGCGTTTTTCAAGCTGATAACAGTATAGAAATTTTAGTATTATCTGATATCCAAAAACAAGAATATCACCGCTGTTATAGTATGCCCTTAGGTCGGTTTCATTTATTACCACCAGGCATTGGCGAAGACCGCTTAGCACCCAACAATTCAGAAGTAATCCGCGCTGAAATGCGTAATGCTTATAAAATTGCTGCCGACGAACAAGTGCTTTTAACTGTAGGCTCCGGCTTTAAAACTAAAGGGCTAGATAGGACATTAAAAGCTTTATCAGCATTACCAGAAAGCATCAAAGCAAAAACTCGACTCTGGATTGTAGGGCAAGATAATACTGAACCTTTCTTGAAACAAGCTAAAGAGCTACGAATAGAGCATTTGTGTCAGTTTTTTGGTGGCAGGAATGATGTAAACCGTTTCTTTTTAGCTGCCGATATTTTAGTGCACCCCGCTTATCATGAAAACACCGGCACTGTACTGCTTGAGTCTTTAGCATCTGGCTTGCCTGTACTCACAGTAGATGTTTGTGGCTATGCACCTTATGTAGAAGCGGCTAAAGCAGGAAAAGTTTTATCTTCTCCATTCACCCAGCATAATTTTGATTTACTGCTTGAGGAAGTCATCTTAGCTAATAAAACTGAATGGAGCAAAAATGCATTAAATTTTGCCAAGACAGCTGATATATACAGCCTCCCTGAAAAGGCTGCCAATTTAATTGAAACTATAGCTCAGACTCCAAAATTTGCTTTTAATGATTATATGCAACTGAAAGGAGACTGTTTTAGAGATCTTGATGGGCGCAAAACACAACGTGTGCTGATTAATAATCAGTCCTACTTCATCAAAC
>CAZXFO010000108.1:0-3386 GCA_964639745.1 uncultured Coxiellaceae bacterium
TCGATAGCTTTATAAATATAGAAACAAGAAAAGCTGTTATCGCTAAAAAAATTAAAGCACTTAAAGAATTAAAAAATGCTCTACCCAGCTTACGTGATTTAATGTTAAGTCAGCTTAAGCAAAAAACATTAGATATGGCTAAAGCATCTGAAATTCAAACTGCTATCGCAGAAATCGTAGCCAATACCATTAATAATTCACTCAAACATGCGCACCAAGCCCGTTTCGAACTCGCCACAATAAATCTCAAAAATGATGCAAAGTGGAAAGTAATCATAGGCGCTATTCTCGGAGCAGTAACAGTCATTATAGCCATAACAGCTCTAATGCTCTCAGGCATTGGCATACCGCTAGGCTTGACCATAGGGGCGAGTATTGCAGGTGCTGTGGCAGGTGGCAGCATAGGAGCTCTAAGTCATAAAAACTCTACTAAGCAAATTAATAGCAGCACTAAAACCTTAGTTGGGTTCGCAGATAAACAAAAAGCAGGTATTAGTATGAATTCGCATAGTAAGTTGACGCCGGAGCAAGCTGAGTTTCATAAGACAGCAAAGGAAAAAATAATTTCACTATTAAGCTCTCTCCCGAATACCAATAAAAATCTTTTTACCAACCCCTTTAATAAAGACAGCATCATGGTAGAGAGAATTAGAAGAACTCTATTAATGATGCTTCATAACATAAATACTCATGAAGTATTTAAGCCATATGGTTTATCAAAATTACTACATAGTTTAAGCATTATTGAATTAGCTATATCTAAATTATCTGATTACAATATTAGGCTTACAATAGTATCTGACCAAAGTGAACTTGAAGCTTTAATCAAGAATCATATAGGCCCTGACCATCAAAAAGTGCGCATTGAAAAAGCCACAGAAGATCTTAATAAAATAAAAATCACCACTTCAGCTCATAAAGTTGTAGCACACATATCTGAATCAGACTATGAGAAATTTTACCAAGAATTAGGCACTAGAGAAAAAGACCCTATAAGCTACCCTCGCACTATATTATTCACCAGACTACAGCTTGAACGCCTAGTTAAATTTTTAAAGCAGCATGCAAGCTTCATTATTCAGGAAATGGAAGAAGAATTAAAAGAAGCAGTAAAATCAGAGATAGAATTACAAGACGCTATTTCTAACAAAATTGAACTAGCTTTACTTGATTATGAATTGGATAAGATGAAAGACAGCTCATTCTTTAAAAAAGACTGGTTACTTTTTTGGAATAAACAATCAGAATCAACCCAGCAGGCAATAATAAGATGTTTTCAAAAGATAAGATCCATAACCATGACATATACGCTGTTTAAGGATGACAACCTTCAAAATGTACAAAACGTTCTAGTTGAAATAAACCGGCTAATTGAGAGCACTGCTGATCATAGAGTAAGCTCAAGATGGATTACTCCTTACGCCCATTTAAATGCAATGATAAAAATTTATAAAAATAACCACCCCGAAGAAAAACAGATGGAGGAAACAAAAAGCAACACGTTGCTAAACCTATAATTTACACTTGTAACAAATAAGAAAATTTTAACATATGTGAGCAGAAAATAATGAGCAAATCACGCTTAAATTCACAAGATCAAAACAATGATAAGCTAGAAGAAAAACAAGAAACATTACCTGAGATGAAATCACCTACGAATGAAGTAAAGGCAATGATTGATCTTGTGCACAAGATACATGGCCAAATCAAAAACATACCAGTCAATTTTTATCATTCATCACGCTGGAAAAAAGATGTGGCCGCTTTAAAACAAACAGCGTCTGACTTTATAAAAAATAAAGGCGCCGATTTTATAGAGAGCAAACAAGAAGCTACTGTTGAGCAATTAAGTGATATAAGAGTAAGCTTTCTTTCAATAGTTCAAAAAGCCCGCACAGTAATTAGCTATGAGTTAGAAACTTACCAGCATTTATTACAAAATGGCATTGATGATTACATTGCGGCACTTCTGGTTCGGAATGAAAAATTAATTGAAAAGATACAAAAGTTAGAAATAATTGCTACTGATAATGCAAGATCAAGACCTGTCGACTTATTACAAAAAGATTTGTTAATTTTAGAAAAAGATAAAAAAATAGCAGAACTTGAACACCAACTGGAATTATTAGGAATAAACGCCAAACATAAAGAAGAGAAAAACGAACTCGAAAAATTTAAGGCGAGTACACTAACTACTATCGGAAATTTAGAGGCCCGCCTACCAAGGATCCCTAAGACAATAGAACAGGTATTTTCATTGCAGCAAAATGGAACTAGCAACACCTCGCCCACACAGGCCCTTGAGTCTACTCGCCTTCAAATTCAGGGTGCTGTTAACGTTGAACTGCAACAAATAAATGAAACACTGCAAAACATTCCTAAAGGTGCGCCAGTGCCTTTCAATAAAAACCAAGCTACTTTTTTTAACCAAAGTAAAGCAAATACGAGTGACAGCATAGGCTCAACAACTGCCACAATGAAAAACGGTCGATAAAGCTGGAAAAGCCCTTATGACAAGTTTCGGAAAAGGGGAATACATCCCTCCCTACATTAAGGGAAAAGATGGAATTTTATTCAGCACACGCTCATTATCTAATGAAACAGCCATTGAGATTTTATCTACCCCAGACACAACATCAACTAGCCATTTAGCCCAATCATTGATTTATAGAACATTACTAGAATTCAATCAGCAAGCCAAAAGCATAACATCAATCCCAAATATCATTTATGAAGACGAGATCATCCTAAATAAATCGGAATATCAAGAATATTTATTTGGTAAAAATTATTTTCATCTTTATTTGCCCGACTTAAAGCAGCTTGAACATTATCATCAAAAAATACTCGACGAACAGGGAAACTTAATAGCCACGGTATTAATGCTGCTTCACCCTACAGTAAAATTTGCATGTCATGTTTGTGTTATCTCAAACCAACCGCTGATAATTTCAGGAAATAATTTAATCTACTCACTCAGCATCTACAGCTCAGATGATTTAATCATAAATGACAATCTAGAAATAGAAGAGAAAATTTTTATTCACGGCAAATCTATCCTGATGCCTAGCCAGCTTAAGATTAGTGCCAAGCAGATCACTTTAGAAAGTGAACAACAATATAGTATAGCTAGCTTCATAAAAGGTGAAAGAGTCGATATTAAAGCGGGCAATTACTTAGGAACATGCGATATCGAAGCGGATCAAATTTCTATTATTACTGAAGAAGGCGAGAACTACTCACTGATTAAGGCAAGAGAAAACCTTTCTTTAGTAGCCTTAAATTGGACTAATCAACCTGGCTCACAGATTCACTCACCCGGTCAGACCAGCATAATAGCTCATCAGTTCACAGATTACAGCTTTTTATCATCAAACAAATTCAAC
>CAZXFO010000109.1:0-17538 GCA_964639745.1 uncultured Coxiellaceae bacterium
ATTATTGGTTGGGAAAGAGAGCGTCACGGTATTTATTCAGCTGGCATCAGAACTTACAGCGCAATTTGTATAGGCGCCTGCGTGTTCGGTGTGATCTCCATTTACATTAATCATAACGACCCCACCCATATTGCTGCTAATGTCATTACAGGTATTGGCTTTTTAGGTGGCGGCATTATTTTTCGCCAAGAAGGAAATTACGTTGCAGGTGTAACAACTGCTGCAACATTATGGGCGGCAGCTGCCATCGGTCTTTCAGTTTCTTACGGTATGTATTTTATCGCTGCAGCAACGACTATTTTAATTTACCTATTGCTTTATCTCCCTCGACTACGCTGGTGGCATAAGATTTCGCACCCACGCCATCGTATCACTCAAACAACCACCTAGTAACTATAAAGCCGGTAGGTGTATTGCTACCGGCTTTAATAACTAAAGTAGCTATTAGCCAATCAACTTTTGCAATTCACCATTCTCAAACATTTCAGCAACAATATCACTGCCTCCTACGAATTGACCCTTAATGTAAACTTGTGGAATGGTTGGCCAGTTGGAAAAATCTTTAATGCCCTGGCGAATTTCAGGATCTTCTAACACGTTCACAGCAGCAAAAGGAACCTTACAAGCTTTTAACGTGTTTGCCGCACGAGCTGAAAAACCACACATCGGCTCATTGGGTGTGCCTTTCATGTAAATAATAATAGGGTTGCTTTCAATTTGCTGTTTGATTTTTTCTTGAATAGACATCTCGCTTTCCTCTACGTTAAGAATCACAATAACCCAAGTTGCAATTTAGCAACTTCGCTCATTTTGCTTCGATCCCAAGGAGGATCAAAAACTAAATCTACTTTCACATCGGTAACACCAGCTATTTTGCGGAGTTTTTCTTGGATATCGCTCACTAATACCGGCCCCATACCGCAGCCTGGAGCTGTCAATGTCATGGTGATATCGATATGGTGTTCATTTTTTCCTAACGGGGTTACCACCGTGTTATATACTAAACCTAAATCAACAATATTAACGGGGATTTCGGGGTCGAAGCATGTTTTCAATTGCGCATCGATTTTTTCTTCAAGCGTACCGACCATCTCATTGATATCAGGTTCTTCTAATACGACAAGGCCTAACGCATCGCCATCTTTGCCCGCGATACGAGCTAAATTGCCATTCACATATACGGTATAAGAATTACCGAGTGATTGTGTCACCATAACCAAGGTGCCTTGCTTAATTGACACTTTAGTTCCTGATGGAATGAGTGCCGCTTCGCAATCACGAGTAATTTCGATTGAGCTTTCAGGATTAAACATGGAAACTCTCACCACAGCCACAACGGCTTTTTTCTTTAGGGTTAATAAATACCAGTTTTTTCTGTTTCAAAGTGCCTTCTTTTTTTTCTTCAATAAAATCTACAGTGACGCCTTTTAACAATTCGACACCTTGGGCGTCCAAATACACGTTTAAATCTTCTACTGTAAAATGGATGTCATTGGCTTCACCTTGCGACACAATTGTAGGTTGATAACTATAGCCAGAACAACCAGTTTTCTTAATAGCGATACGAAAACCACGGCCTTGCAAAGAAAACATCATGGCTTTAATGTACTCCACTGCTTCATGCGTAAAATTCATAATTGGTTCCATGTTTTCTCTCCTTTAAAGTATTAACGCTCTTATGGGTTGATTGAACCAAACTACTTATTATTCAGTACTTACCTGCTTTTTATCATTATCCAACGCGGCTCGTAGTGTATGCCAAGCCAGGGTTGCACACTTTACTCGCGCCGGAAATTCAGCAATGTTTTTAAACGCAGCCAACTTGCCTAAACCTGTTTCCAATTCAGCCGCATGATTTTTTTCAGTCACTAATTGATGGAACTGATTGAATAAACTATTCACTTCATCTAAAGTCGTGCCAGCTAAAGCTTCCGTCATCAAAGAAGCGGATGCCATAGATATGGCACAACCTTTGCCTTCAAAACACAAAGCTTCTAGTATGCCGTCTTTTTCATTTATATATAATGTGACTTTGTCACCGCATAGCGGATTATGACCATCCTTCGCATGGGTAGCATGGTCTAAAGCGCCAAAATTGCGCGGATTTTTTCCGTGGTCTACAATCATTTCTTGATATAAGCTTCTTAAATCTGACATTAAGCAAAAAACCTCTTCGCTAATAAAATACCCTCAATCAATGCATCAATATCTTCTTTGGTATTATATAACCCTAATGATAATCTTGCGGTTGCAGCTAAATTCAAATACTCCATTAGTGGCATGGCACAATGATGGCCGGCGCGAATAGCAATACCCTCACGATCTAAAATAGTTCCCAAATCATGCGGATGAACATCGTCTAAAATAAACGAAATAACGCCTACACGATTTGCAACGGCATCGCCAATAATTCTTAAGCCATATATTTCTCGCAACTTCTCTTGGGCATAATGCAACAGCAATTGTTCATGCATATAGATTTGATCAACCCCTACATGCGCTATGTAATCTAAAGCAGCGCTCAAACCAGCACTTGCAGCAATGTTGGGCGTGCCTGCCTCGAATTTATAGGGGGTAGCAGCATAAGTCGTCTTCGTGAATGAAACTGACTCAATCATATTGCCGCCGCCTTGATAAGGAGGCATTTTTTCTAATAATTCTTTTTTTCCGTAAAGCACACCAATACCCGTCGGGCCATAAGCCTTATGCGCTGAGAAAACATAAAAATCGCAGTCTAAAGCTTGAACATCTACTGGGATATGGCCAAATGCTTGTGCGCCATCAACTAAAACTTTGGCATTATATTGATGTGCTAATTCAGTCATTTTCTTAATAGGATTTAATGTTCCTAACACATTCGACACATGTGTGATAGCTACTAAACGAACATTAGAAGACAATGATCTTTGATAAGCTTCAAAATTTATTTCGCCCGCCTCAGTCAACGGAATGACTTTAATTGTCACACCAATTTGTTCAGCCAGCATTTGCCACGGCACAATATTAGAATGGTGCTCCATAGTGCTAATTATTATCTCATCGCCTTGTATTAGAGAGCTTTTTCCAAAACTTTGAGCGACGAGATTAATGCCTTCTGTGGTACCTTGCACAAAAACTATTTCCTCAACATACTTAGCGTTGAGATGTTGCTGTACTTTATAGCGTGTAGCTTCGTAAACTTGAGTAGCCCGCTCGCTTAAAGCGTGAATTCCTCTGTGAACATTAGCATGGTTATTACAATAATAATCGCTAATTGCATCGACTACTTGCTTTGGCTTTTGGCTTGATGCAGCGCTATCTAAATAAACTAAAGGCTTACCGTGTATGGTTTGCTGCAAAATAGGAAAGTCATTCCTTAAAGAGGAAAAATTGTCCGTGGTTTCTTTTAGGATGAGGCTTCTCATTATTTATACCTATTAATTAACTTTACAAACTAGCTTTAACCGCAGCTTTGACGGCTGGCAACTCAACCGCTGCTAATATGTTTTCAACAAAACCATGCAACAATATTTGCTTAGCTTCAGCCGCTTTGATGCCACGCGAGCATAAATAAAATAATGCTTCTTCATCGAGCTGCCCGACTGTAGCGCCATGGCTACACTGCACGTCGTCAGCATATACCTCTAAATCAGGTTTGGTATCTATTTCAGCTAAAGCAGTTAATAAAATATTATGATTTACCTGGCGCGCTTGTGTTTTTTTAGCGCTCGCTTGTACTTGAACCTTACCATTAAAAACAGCGCGTGATTGCTGCGCTAATATACCTCTAAAATCCATATCACTAGTGGTGTGTGCCGCAGCATGATTGACGTAAACATGATGATCTATTAGCTGCTTGTCAGTTTTTAAATTATAAAAACCTTTAACATTGTATTCTGCGCCTTGTCCTACCAAATAAGTCGCCATATCATTTCGGATTAATTTTCCTTGTAAGGCAAAAGAATAAGCATTTACCCGGCTATTACGCTGCTGATGAAAATGGATGGTAGAAAAATGACGTGCGCTAGCTGCTTCATTTGCAATTTTATAATAATTTAGGCGTGCGCCTTCGTGAATAAAACAACTGACCGCTGCATTTAATAAATAATCTTCTGCTGAAACTGCCACATATTCTTCAGTTATAGTGGCCTGCGCATTTTGCTCAAGCACAAAGATATGATGGGGATACATCATCAAACCTTTGGAACAAGTAGCGATAGATAGAATATGAATCGGCTTTGTTAAAACTGTCGTGGGTGGTACGTAAACAAATAAACCATCGGTTTGCATAGCAGCATTTAAGCATGCTAATGGATATTGTTTATGGTCGATCTCTTGCAACAATAATGGCTGTACTAAATCATTATGCTGTTGTAATGCCTGTTGCGTACTCTCAACAATGACAGCCGCTGGCAGATCTAATACTGAAAATTCAGCGCTAAAACAGCCATTAATGAAAACTGCAAGATGATTATCTTGGCTACGAGCGCTCACCAGCTCTTTAACCGTTGTTGAAATTGATACAACCTCTGCAGGCCAAGAAAAACTGCTGTTTTCTAAAAATGATACATCGGTATATTTCCAAGCCTCTTCGCGCCTGGTTGGGAAACCTCGCGCAATAATTTTTGATAATTGCTGTTGTTTATATAGCTGAATAGCTGCATCAGCCTTATGCGGGTTTTGCGCAAAAGCTTCGTGTAGCCAGCTTAGAGAAGTAATATTATTTTCGGCGCGTTCAATCATTTCAGCTTCTCTCAATTGATCCAACCATATCCGTTAGCTTCTAATTCTGCCGCTAAAGATTTATCACCAGATTTGATAATCTTTCCATTCGCCATAACATGCACAACATCAGGAACAATATAATCAAGTAGGCGCTGATAGTGTGTAACTAGCACGAAGCTACGACCAGCATCCCGCATACTGTTAACTGCGCGGGCAACCATCTGTAATGCATCAATATCTAAGCCTGAATCGATTTCGTCTAGAATGACTAAACTAGGCTCGAGCATTAACATTTGTAAAATTTCATTACGTTTTTTTTCTCCGCCAGAAAAGCCTTCGTTTACAGCACGGTTTAAAAACGCCTCATCTAAGCCGACATTTTTAATTTTGTTTTTAATTAAGGTTAAGAAATCCATAGCATCTAAAGGCTTTAAACCCCGCTGCTTGCGAATGTTATTTAAAGCTGTGCGCAGAAAGTAAGTGTTATTTACTCCTGGGATTTCAGCGGGATATTGAAAGGCAAGAAAAAGGCCACGACTGGCTCGATCTTCTGCAGCCAAGGCTAGCAAATCATCATTACCAAATTGGACACTACCTTGGCTAACTGCATAACCATCGCGGCCCGCTAAAATATTCGCTAAAGTGCTTTTGCCAGAACCATTTGGCCCCATAATGGCATGTACTTCACCAGGCTTAACATTTAAAGACAGCCCGCATAATATTTGCTTAATATTTTGTTTTTCATCTTGGACGCTTACATGTAAATTTTCTATTTTTAGCATAATTACCCCACTCCGCCTTCTAAACTGACTTCCAACAATTTTTGCGCTTCAACCGCAAACTCCATAGGAAGCTCATTAAAAACTTGCTTACAAAAACCATTAACGATCATTGAAACAGCATCTTCTGGACTGATGCCGCGCTGTCTGCAATAAAACAACTGTTCTTCGCCAATTTTGGAAGTAGATGCTTCGTGCTCTACTTTAGCGCTAGGGTGCTTTACCTCTATATAAGGAAACGTATGTGCACCGCAGGTTTCGCTTAATAGCAGCGAATCGCACTGCGTATAATTACGGGCATTAGCTGCTGTTGGAAGTACACGAACTAACCCACGATAGGTATTTTGACCTTGGCCTGCAGAAATACCTTTAGCAATAATCGTGCTGCGAGTATTTTTACCCATGTGTATCATCTTGGTTCCGGTGTCTGCTTGTTGATAATTGTGAGTTAACGCCACTGAATAAAATTCACCAATTGAATTATCACCTTGCAATACAACGCTGGGATATTTCCAAGTGATAGCGGAACCCGTCTCAATTTGTGTCCACGAAATCTTGGAATTAACGCCCTTACACATGCCGCGTTTAGTTACAAAATTAAATATGCCACCCCTTCCTTCAGCGTCTCCTGGATACCAATTCTGCACGGTTGAATATTTAATTTGTGCATTATCTAAAGCAACTAATTCAACCACGGCTGCATGCAATTGGTTTTCATCACGCATCGGGGCGGTACATCCCTCTAAATAGCTAACATAACTCCCTTCTTCAGCAATAATTAAAGTTCTTTCAAACTGTCCGGTTTTAGCTGCGTTAATGCGAAAATAAGTAGAAAGCTCCATTGGGCAGCGAACCCCTTTCGGTACGTATACAAAAGAACCGTCGCTAAAGACAGCTGAATTTAAAGTAGCAAAATAATTATCGCGATAAGGCACAACTGACCCTAAATATTTTTCGACAAGTTCAGGGCATTTTTGTACAGCTTCAGATAAAGGACAGAATATTACACCCGCTTCCGTTAACTTTTCTTTGAATGTCGTAGCAACAGAAACACTATCAAACACAGCATCAACAGCGACACCAGCTAATCGACCACGCTCATGTAACGGGATGCCTAACCGCTCATAGGTTTCTAATAATTTTGGATCCACTTCGTCTAAACTCTTAGGAGCGCTGCTATTTGTTGACTTAGGAGCTGAGTAATAAATAATATCCTGAAAGTCTATTTCAGGCATTTTGAGTTGAGCCCACTGAGGAGGAGTCATCGTAAGCCAATGTTGATAAGCACGTAATCGCCACTGCAACATAAATTCAGGTTCGTTTTTCTTTTGAGAGATCAAACGAATAATGTCTTCTGACAACCCTGCCGGGATTTCATCAGATTCAATAGCAGTCACAAAACCATATTGATAGTTTTGCTCTAAGACTTTCTTTATATATTCGTTGGACATTACTGTTATCTCGTTACTGTGATTTGATAGCTACATCTTGCAAGGTCACGCCTGATAAAGCTGAATAAATAGCACTATTGATAGCCTTCCAATGATTCTTGGTTCCGCAGGTTTCTTCTAAAGCGCACGTACTTAGTTTGCTACAACATTCAGTCACAGCCATTTCACCTTCGATAGCGGCTATCACTTCTGCTAATGAAATTTCAGTAGCTAAACGAGCCAATTTATAACCGCCATCAGCTCCACGTGCTGAAGAAATTAATCCTGCTTGGCATAGAATTTTTAATATCTTGCTAACTACCGGCACAGAAAGCTGTAAGCTTCTAGCTAAAGATGAAGCGCTAGACAGCTTATCTGTTTCTCGAGCAAGCCGAGTCATAATTAACGTTGCATAATCCGCAAGTTTACTAATGCGCAACATACTGGTAACTTACTCCCGAATTTATAAATCCCTCAACTTAAGACGCAGCATACCGAACCACAGTTGTACTAATTAAGGCAATAGACTTGATGACGAATCAGCCTCATAATTCCTTATCTTTAAATGGCTTGCAGCTATCCGTTTTTTTAGGCGTCTACCCTGAGGAATTGATTAAAAAACAATTGGTTACTGTCGACATCTGTATTGCCCCGTTAGAAGTGCCTAAAGGGTGCTTATCAGATGAATTAGCTGATACTTATTGCTATGACAAGCTAATAACTCATATAAAACAAGCCGTTAGTAATAGGAAATTTAAGCTTATTGAATATCTAACCCATGAACTTTATCGTCTTTTGCTAAGCTATTTTGAGCAAAAAGTGCGGGTTTTAGTTCGTGTCACTAAGAAACCAGCCATTGCCGATTTATCTGGCGGTGTAACTTTTGAGCTAGGCAATAAAGATTGAGGCAGCTATGGTTATTTTAGGTTTGGGCTCAAACATTGGTGACAGAATAAGCAATTTGCGCAAAGCGCACGAACTATTAAAACAAGTACCTAAGCTACTTATTAAGAGTTGCTCGCCACTTTATCTTTCCGACGCATTGCTGCCTGACCAAGCTCCCTCTTCCTGGGATCAACCTTATATTAATATGGCTATAAAATGTGAAACTTCTCTTTCACCTTTAGATTTATTACACCAATTAAAAAATATTGAATATGCGATTGGCCGCAAGCCGTTGAAACGCCATTGGGGCCCACGCACTATCGATATTGATATTTTGGCTTGGGACGGGATGGTATACGACGATGATGTTTTACAAGTCCCTCATGTAAAACTACCAGAAAGACCTTTTGCATTATGGCCACTCGCGGACCTAGAACCTTATTGGATTTATCCTGGTCCTGGCGAATTTCAAGGAAAAACTGCTGCCGAAATTTGTGCGCGCTGGGGATCGCGCTTTTCGGGGGAAGCCCCTCTTCACACCAAACAGATTTTGCATCGGATCGACACACCGCAATTAGTAGGCATACTCAATGTCACCCCTGATTCGTTTTCGGATGGTGGAGACTTCTCACAAATACAAACAGCTGTACACCAGGCTTATCATCTAGCAGGAAGCGGAGCTGAAATTATTGATATTGGTGCAGAAGCTACCAACCCAAACGCTATTCCCTTGGATCCTGATGACGAATGGGAGCGTCTAGAGCCGGTATTGCGTGCGATTAAGCATGAGCTACCTCTAATGGCCATCCCTCCCAAAATCAGCGTAGATACTCGCCATGTCGAGGTAGCCGCGAAAGCATTGCGGTTAGGCGTTAATTGGATTAACGATACTAGCGGCTTACATGATCCACAAATGAGAGAATTAATAGCATCGGCGAACTGCGAATGCGTCGTGATGCACAGTCTAGGCATTCCTGCTGACAGTAACCGCATATTCTCTTATAAAACAAATCCTATCGATGAAATCTATCGTTGGGCTGAACAAATACTTTTGGATTTAGAGCAGTATGGCATAAAGCAAGAAAGAATTATTTTAGATATTGGCTTGGGCTTCGGTAAAGATGCAGAGCAATCTTTTCTGTTACTGAAATATATTGCTGAATTTAAAAAACTAAATATACGCCTAATGATTGGGCATTCTCGAAAATCTTTTTTACAAAAATTTACTCATTATCCTCCTGAACAACGTGATATTGAAACCACAATAATTTCTAATTACTTAGCAGACCAAGAAGTTAATTTTTTACGTGTGCATAATGTAGAAGTTTGCAGTAGAAGCTTTAGAATATATCAACAGCTTAAATAACCCGACACCTTAGTTAGAAAAATTTAAGGATGTGCAGTGATATCAATTATTGTGATTTGTTTTTGGTCTGGCCCATAGCACCAAAAAATACGATAAGCAGCTGGAGTATTATTCTGTGCATACGCTTCAAACACTTTCTTTTCGCGATCGTAAGGATGTTCAATAGAGTCATATTCATGAGTGTTAAGGCTCGGGTGTTGAGGATTTGATTTTAAAAATTCAAGTGCTTTATGTACCTGCTTAAAAAAGCCTTCGATTTTAGAGGCCTTTTCTTGTTTTCGCATTTTACGATTATCAAAAGAATTTTTAGCACGTGATTCTAGATCTTGATATACATTTGCCGCTTCATTAGTCCATTTCAGTTCGAACACGCTTAATCCTCAATTTCATCTAACCACGACATATCTTTGTCTTTCATAGGATCTTTAGCAAATTTCCTTTGCTTAGCCTGAGCAATACCAACTTTCACAGAAGTAATCGCTTTTTCATTTTTATGAAGCCATAGTTCATTCTCTGGGATAGTCACAGCTTTTTTAATACGTATCTCTCCTGGAGATATTTCTTCAACAAGGAATGTTTTATTAGCAAAAGCTGCGCCCAGCAACAACCGGCCCTTTGAGTCAGTTTTTTTATCTATTTGCATAATATTTCCTCTCTATTCTTCATATCATAATTATAGCGGGGTGGGAAATAATTTCAAGTGGGATATACCCACTTTTTTCCATCTAAAATTACATTTAAAATCAACAAGATAAATATTTTATCTACATTGGGCTACACTCCCCGACTGTATAAAATGACCCAAACACCCAAATACAGCTTTCAGAATCTGCTTCACCTAGAGCAGCTTTATAAGCTTGCTCAATAGAATCAAAAAACTTAACTGCTTTAATGCCTTCTTTCATAAAAGCTGTTTTTAATACTTCTAAAGAGGCTCCTCTTTCAACAGGCAGTGCTGCGATATACCAGCCATCTATTTTGTCTTTTATTTCGCGAATACTGCCTTGAATATCTTTATCGCCTAACATCGAAAATACCGCATAATTATTTTTACATTTACATTCATGCATGCGTTCAGCTAATAACTTTACTCCGTCAGGATTATGTGCCACATCTTTTATTATAGTCACCGTTCCTACACAGCTAACTTCAAAGCGACCCGGCAATTTAGCATTTTTAATTCCCAAGTAAACATTTTCTGCTGACACAGGTAACTTATCTTGCATTAACTCCATAGCCATTATAGAAGCTGCCAAATTTGGTACATAAAGAGAAGTAATGGGTAATGAACTATATGTTTTATTAAAAGATCGCCAACTCCAATCATGTTCATTTTTATCAAAGCTAAATTCTTTTCCCTGGCAATAAAGCGGCACTCGTAATTCTTCAGCATGATTCAGCAATGAAGCAGGTGGATCAAAATCTCCACATACGGCTGGATGGTTTTTTCGAAATATCCCTGCTTTTTCTTTGGCAATTAAATCACGAGTATTGCCCAGCCATTCAACATGATCTATACCAATACTTGTTATTACTGCGACATCAGCATCTATAATATTAACAGCATCTAACCTGCCACCGAGTCCTACTTCTAAAACCCATACATCGAGTGAATATAGGCTTAGAATTTCTAATGCTGCTAAGGTATGAAACTCAAAAGCGGTGAGCATAATTTCACCCCGTGCAGCTTCAATTTTTTCATATGCATTACAAAAAAAATCGTCTTCGACAACGCGGCCTGACAATCGTACTAATTCATTGTGTTTACTTAATACTGGAGAGGTAAAAACCCCGGTTGAGTAACCTGCAGCTAAATAGATGCTTTCAAGCGCCGCGACGCATGAGCCCTTACCATTTGTTCCTGCCACCACTATGACAGGGCAAGCTGGCTGTTTTAAATTTAACCTGCTAGCCACCGTTTTAATCCTGTCTAAACCTAAGACTATTTCTTGCGGGTGGAGTTTTGCTATTTGGCTTAGCCATTCTGGTAAAGTAAGCATGTTTTACTCCAAAGCTGTGCAAACCCTGTGGATAAGTCCCTTAATTACCCTATAACAACATGTCCATGAATTTAGGCATTAGGGTTATCCCTGATATTTGGTCATTATAAGCGCTGTAAAACCCTAGTTTTCCACATATTTATAATTAAATAAGCTATTGAAATTTAATGATTAATAAACTTTATACACAAAAAAGTCACTGCTATATAGTAAAAACAATAATCTTTTAAAAATATAAGAATATATGTGTTTAATAGGTAGGGGTTATAACATGTTCTGCTTACAATAGAGAAACAACTGTACAGCCAACGACTTGATGGCCTTAAAAACTAAATCCTTTAACCAACAATATTGATATGGCCTTTAAAACTTCTTTTACTCCGACGGTCTATAACATAATCCTCAACAACTTAAGGTCCTCGCTTTGGCGACTTTAAAAAAATCGCTGCAACGCGAAGCATTAAAACTTGTATCTTGGCAATTTTTTGTCATTATGGTTCTATCTGTGATTATTTTGACATGGCAAGGCATAAATAAAGGCATATCCACATTTTTGGGCGGTGCCTCCTATGTCATTCCACAGTTTTTCTTCGCTTGGCGAGTATTTTCTTTTGCACAACCCCGATTAGCTGACCAGTTTATGCTGGTGTTTTTTATTGGTGAATTTGCAAAACTGATTGTCAGTGCAATATTATTTATATTGTTTATCAAATACTTAGGATCAGAAGTTTCATATATGATGGCTGGTTATATTACTGTCATTGTATCTTTCTGGTTCATCTGTGGTTGGCATTTTGGCCGTAGTAATTCTAAATCCAGGATATCTTTATGACTGAACACCCCTTAACACAAGGACAATATGTCCAACATCATCTTGAACATTTAACGTTAAACCTTAAGACATGGCAGATTGGTGATGGAGGCTTTTGGACACTTAACCTGGATACTTTAATAGTATCGTTAGTGGTTGGCTTTCTCATTATAGGTATTTTCCGTTTTGCCGCATTGCGCGCTACTAGTGGCGTGCCAGGGAAACTTCAAAACTTCGTAGAATCCATTTTAGGCTTTGTGCAGCAGTCAGTTACTGAATCTTATCACGGCGATTCTAAGTTAATTGCCCCATTAGCATTAGTTATATTCCTCTGGGTATTTTTATTAAATGCCATGGACTTATTACCCGTCGATTTTCTTCCACATTTGTTAGGATATGCTGGCGTTGGGCATTTCAAAAATCTACCGACTGCTGATCCTAATGCTACCTTTGCAATGTCGATTAGTGTTTTCTTCTTAATTGTTTTCTATAACATTAAGATAAAACGCATGCATCTAACCAAGGAAATATTGACCCAGCCTTTTGGCCCTTTGCTTTTTCCTGTAAACATCATTTTTCGCTGTATTGAAGAAGGTGTGAAACCTCTTTCATTAGCACTTCGACTTTTTGGCAACATGTTTGCTGGTGAATTAGTATTTATTTTAATTGCGCTTTTACCCTGGTGGGCTCAATGGTTACCTGGTAGTATATGGGCCATTTTCCACATCTTAGTAATTGCTATCCAAGCTTTTATTTTTATGATGTTAACTATCGTGTATCTCAGCATGGCACACGATACGCATTAAAAGTTAATGGGAAGAGATTTTTCTCTTTCCAACCCCGATTAGGAAAAAGAGGAGAGGCTAGACCTCTTTGTCCTGATTCTTTGTTCTAAGACTTGAGCTTCGAACAGAGAGAAGAAAGAAATTGAAATTTTATTTAAGTAGAGGATCTCCGAATGGAAAATATTGCTCTTGTTTCTGGTCTCAGCGCTTTAGCAGCTGGCTTGCTTATTAGTCTTGCTGCATTAGGTACAGGTATTGGTTTCGGCTTATTGGGTGGAAAGTTCCTTGAAGGCGTTGCTCGCCAACCTGAATTAGCTCCAATCTTGATGATGCGTATGTTCTTGATGGCAGGTTTAGTTGACGCGTTTGCTGCTATCTCTATCGTTATGGGTTTATATTTATTCTTCGCATCAAACCCATTTATTGCTGCTGTGCTTTCAGCGGTCAAACCTGCTGTAGCTGGCTAATTAAACTAGAGGGCTGACAATGAATATAAATGCCACCCTACTTGGCCAGTTTATAACGTTTGCCATATTAGTGTGGTTTACGATGCGATATGTATGGCCGCCCATCACCAAGGCTATGCATGAGCGTGAGAAAAAAATTGCGGCAGGTCTCGAAGCTGCTGAACGCAGCAAACGCGAACTAGAAATGGCCGAGCACAAGGTAATGAGCATCATTAAAGAAGCCAAAACCGAAGCTGCCCATATTCTGGAACAAGCGAATAAGCGTTCAACGCAGTTTTTGGATGAGGCTAGAGAGCAAGCACGTGAAGAACAAAAACGTATTATTGCTCTTGCCCAAGAAGAAATCGCGCGTGAAGTAAATCAAACTAAAGAAGAACTCAAAAAGCAATTAGCGACACTTGCAATTGCTGGTGCGGAAAAAATCGTTCGTCATCATTTAGACAGTGCCAAGCAAATGACACTGCTCGATGAATTTGTCGCCGAAATTTAACCACCCCTATAGCCCGGGTTTATGCCCGGGATATTGATCCTGGGAAACCAGGCTAGTAACGTTGAGGTAAAACATGGCAACACTCAGTACTATTGCCCGACCCTATGCGCAAGCTGCGTTTGAGTTTGCTAAGGGCAAACAAGATATTCCAGCGTGGGATGCGTGGTTGCAGACTGCTGCGAATGTGGTGCGTGAACCGACCATCGCGAGCATGTTATCTAATACCCGAATTTCATCATCGCAATGGTTTACTTTGTTATCCGATATTTTGGGTTCGCAGTTAAACGATACCCGTAAAAATTTTCTTCGGTTACTTTCAGAACATAAAAGACTCGCTGCTTTGCCGGAAATCGCTTTGCTTTTTAAAGAATACGAAGCGCTTAACGATAAAGTTAGTGAAGTGGAAGTGACTTCGGCCGTTCCTTTAAATGGAAGTCAGCAACAAAAACTGACGGAAAAGTTGGCCAAAACCCTCAACCACCAAGTGTCCTTGCGCTGCTTGGTTGATGAGAATATATTAGGCGGCGCTATTATTAAAGCCGGCGATAAGGTGATTGATGGCTCAGTCCGCGGTCAATTAAAACGATTACTCGAATTTGCAATAAGGTAGACGCTCATGGAACTCAAACAACTTAGCCCCTCAGAAATTAGCCAAATTATTAAAGAAAGAATTACTCAATTTGATCTTAAGCCAGAAGTAAGCACTGTTGGCACCATTGTCAGCAACCAAGACGGTGTTGTTCGAGTGCACGGCTTAAAAGATGCCATGCAAAGTGAAATGATTGAGCTTCCTGGTAATACCTTTGGACTCGCCATGAACTTGGAAAGAGATTCAGTCGGCGTTGTCGTGTTAGGTAATGCAACCAACGTGTCTGAAGGACAAACCGCTAAATGTACTGGTCGTATTCTTGAAGTTCCTGTTGGCGAAGCACTTTTAGGCCGCGTCGTGGATGCTTTAGGTAATCCTGTCGATGGCAAAGGCGCTATTAAAGCCGAAGGCCGTTCCGCAGTTGAAAAAATTGCTCCTTCCGTTGTTTATCGTCAACCTGTATCACAACCGGTACAGACCGGTCTTAAGTCGATTGACTCCATGGTTCCAGTAGGTCGTGGTCAACGTGAATTGATTATTGGTGACCGTCAAACCGGTAAAACTGCTGTGGCAATCGACGCTATCATTAACCAACGTGGTACTGGCGTTAAATGTATTTATGTTGCTATTGGCCAAAAAGCTTCTTCGATTGCAGCCGTGGTTCGCAAACTCGAAGAACACAAAGCGCTTGAACATACCATTATTGTCGCCGCTCCTGCTTCTGATACCGCTGCCATGCAATATATAGCTCCTTTCTCTGGTTGCGCCATGGGCGAATACTTCCGTGATAAAGGTGAAGATGCGCTGATTATTTATGACGATTTAACCAAACACGCTTGGGCTTATCGTCAAATTTCGCTTCTGCTTCGTCGTCCACCGGGTCGTGAAGCTTATCCTGGCGATATTTTCTATTTACATTCACGTTTGTTGGAACGTGCGTCTCGTGTTAATCCAGAATACGTTGAAAAAGAAACCCAAGGCCGTGTTAAAGGTAAAACCGGCTCTTTAACGGCAATGCCTGTTATTGAAACCCAAGCCGGAGACGTTTCCGCCTTCGTTTCGACTAACGTTATCTCGATTACCGACGGTCAAATTTTCTTGGAAACTGACTTGTTTAACTCAGGCTTCCGTCCTGCTATTAACGCCGGTCTTTCCGTTTCTCGTGTCGGTGGTGCTGCACAAACCAAGCTGATTAAAAAGCTTGCCGGTGGCGTGCGTTTGGCGCTTGCCCAGTACCGTGAATTAGCAGCGTTCTCTCAGTTCATGTCCGACTTAGATGATGCGACCCGTAAACAGTTGGAACGCGGTCAACGCATTATGGAAATCATGAAGCAGAAACAATACATGCCGCTGTCGATTGCTGAAATGGCTATTATTTTATTCGCAGCTGACAATGGCTTTTTAGATGATATCGCGCTGAATCATTTAGCCGCGTTTGAAAAAGGCTTGCAGCACGATCTGCGTACTCATCACCATGAGTTCATGGATAAGCTTAATAAGTCTGGCGACTACAATGATGAAATCGCTAAAACACTACGCACTATCGTTGAAACGTTCAAAAAGACTAAAAGCTGGGAGTAAACGAGATGGCGGCCGCGAAAGAGATCCGTACCAAGATCCGAAGCATTCGTAATACGCAAAAAATTACGCGTGCAATGGAAATGGTGGCAGCGAGCAAAATGCGTAAAGCACAAGAGCGCATGGCGAAAGCTAAGCCTTATGCTAAAAAAATCTTACAAGTGATTAACCACGTGGCTCGTGGCCATTTGGAATATCACCATCCTTACCTCCAAAATCGAGAAATCAAACGCGTCGGTTACATTGTGGTCACCAGCGATCGCGGTCTTTGCGGCAGCTTGAATAACAATCTGTTAAAAACCATTATTCGAGATATGAAGCGTTTTAAAGATCAAAATGTCGCGATGGATTTATGTTTATTGGGGAGCAAAGGCGTTGCTTTCTTTAAGCGCGTTGGCGGTAATATTGTCGCGCAGACTTCTCATTTAAGTGATGCTCCAGCCGTTGCGGATTTAATCGGTGTAGTGCGTTTAATGTTAAACGCCTATCTCAAAGGTGAAATTGATGCGCTTTATCTCTGCTCCAATGAATTTATCAATAAAATGCGTTTAGAGCCAAGGATTCAGCAAATTCTACCGTTAGTTCCAGGTGATGAAGAAGAGCTTAGACATCACTGGGATTATATTTACGAGCCCGATGAAGCCAGCACTTTGTTAGATCAATTGTTAACGCGTTACATCGAGTCTCAAATTTACCAAGGCGTGATTGAAAATAAAGCCTGTGAACAAGCAGCACGTATGATTGCAATGAAAAGCGCAACAGATAACGCTGCTACATTAATTGATGAATTGGAATTGATTTATAACAAGGCGCGACAAGCGACGATTACACGTGAGCTATCTGAAATCGTGGCTGGCGCATCGGTATTAGGTTAAGACGAACTGAAGTTTAGCAAAGAGGGTAATGAAATGAGCATGAATGTAGGAAAAATCGTAGAAGTTATCGGCGCTGTGGTAGACGTGGAATTTCCACATCATGCCGTGCCTAAAGTTTATGACGCGTTAAAAGTAGAATCCGGCAATTTAGTGTTGGAAACCCAACAACAATTAGGTGGCGGCGTGGTCCGTACCATTGCCATGGGTACTACCGATGGTTTGCAACGTGGCTTAGATGTCGTGAATACTGGCAATCCTATTTCTGTTCCAGTCGGCAAAGCAACCTTGGGTCGTATTATGAACGTGTTAGGCGATGCGATTGATGAAAAAGGCCCTATCCAAGCAGATAGACTGCCTATTCACCGCCCCGCTCCTTCTTTTGCTGAACAAGCCGCTAATGAAGAATTATTAGAAACCGGGATTAAAGTTATCGACTTGATCTGTCCTTTTGCTAAAGGCGGTAAGATTGGTTTGTACGGCGGCGCCGGTGTCGGTAAAACCGTTAACATGTTGGAATTGATTCGTAACATCGCAGTTGAGCACAGCGGTTACTCTGTGTTTACCGGTGTTGGTGAACGTACTCGTGAAGGTAACGATTTCTATCTCGAAATGTCTGAATCAAAAGTATTAGATAAAGTATCCCTAGTTTACGGTCAGATGAATGAACCACCAGGTAACCGTTTACGCGTTGCTTTGACTGGTTTAACTATTGCTGAAAGCTTCCGTGATGAAGGTCGTGACGTGTTGTTGTTTATCGATAACATCTACCGTTACACGCT
>CAZXFO010000110.1:0-9579 GCA_964639745.1 uncultured Coxiellaceae bacterium
TGCTGGGCGCGATAAAATGATCGCGGCGTTACGCCGCTTACAAAGCGCTATATCGTTAAATGATGAACGTGCTCTTTCACTGGCTACACTAAAAATTTCTCACAAATCAAGCGCACTGGATTTATTTTCTTCTCACCCCTCAATTGAAAAACGTATACAAAAGCTTATGCACGAACATTGATATTCTGATAAACATATCAAGGAAAAATTATGTCGTCATTGAAGGCAAGATTTAAGAAGTTAATCTTGGGGCATCCATTAAATCCTTTTAATCCTGCCATCTTACGCCATGCTTCTCTGGTTGCTTTTCTTGCTTGGGTAGGTCTAGGCGCAGACGGCCTTTCTTCTTCGTGCTATGGGCCCGAAGAGTCTTATTTAGCGCTAGGCGCACATACGCATTTTGCCCTTTACATAGCCATTGCAACTGCCATAACAGTATTTGTAATCTCACTTGGGTACAACCAAGTCATTGAGCTTTTTCCTAGTGGTGGCGGAGGCTATAAGGTTGCAACACAATTATTGGGTCCTTACATAGGGCTAATTTCCGGTGCTGCTTTAATTGTAGATTATGTTTTAACGATTGCTGTTTCAACAGCAAGTGGTATGGATGCAGTTTTTAGCATGTTACCTTCGCCTTGGTTACCTTATAAGTTGTTTGCGGAATCACTATTAATATTATTCCTTATCATACTAAATTTACGTGGTATGAAAGAATCAATTAAAATTTTAATGCCAATTTTCCTCGGGTTTATCATCATTCATTTTACATTAATTATTTATGGCATATTAGTGCATCGAAGCGGCTTATCTCTAATAATTCCTAAGACTATAAATGAAACCAATAGCTTCATCGGTATAACTGGATGGCTACCATTTTTAGCTTTAGTTTTGCATGCGTACTCACTAGGGAGCGGTACTTATACAGGTCTTGAAGCGGTTTCTAATAACGTTAACCGCCTGCGCGAACCTCGCGTTGCTACTGGCAAATGGACGATGCTTTATATGGCAATGTCATTAAGTTTTACTGCAGCTGGCTTTATCTTGTTATATTTACTGTGGGAACCAACCCCAACTGTTGGCCAAACATTAAATGCTACAGTATTCAACTCCATTTTGGGAAATTCTTCTTTTGGACATATAGCTTTGTTAGTCACCTTAGCGTTAGAAGCTAGTTTACTTTTTGTCGGAGCTAATACAGGTTTTCTAGCAGGGCCTGGAGTTTTAGCAAATATGGCGATAGATGGTTGGATGCCTAATCGTTTCCGTCACCTCTCTACACGGCTAGTCGTGCAAAACGGCATTATTTTATTTGGGATTTCTGCTTTAGCAATTTTAATTTGGTGTAACGGTTCAGTATCTCTTTTAGTCGTCTTATATAGTATCAATGTCTTTATTACCTTTACGCTTTCTTTGTTAGGCCTTTCTGTTTTTTGGATAAGAAAAAAAGGAAAAGCAAATGCTAATTGGCGCTGGCGATTAATATTTTCTATGTTAGCTTTTTTAATCTCAGCTGGAATTTTGTGTATAACTATATATTCTAAATTTCAATCAGGTGGCTGGCTAACCATAATACTCACTTGTGCTGTAATAGGTTTATGTCTTTCTATTAAACATCATTACCAAAAAATTGGGTGCAAATTAACAGAATTGGACCTGCAACTTAAGCAGCCTATTACCGAACAAATTAATAATCTACCAGCTCCAGACCCTTTAGAACCGACTGCTGGAATTTTAATTGGCAAGAACTTAGGTGTAGGGATGCACACCTTGTTGTGTGTGCTACGGATGTTTCCAAATCACTTCAAAAACTTTGTCTTCATTAGTGCTGGTATTGTAGATGTAGAAAGCTTTACTGGCCAAGAAGCTTTGGAAAAAATGCGCCATGAGGTAAATGATACTTTAACTTATTTTGTTAATTATTGTCACCAGTATGGCATATCAGCCGAATCATTTATCGATTTTGGAACGGATCCAGTGGAACAACTAGATAAACTAACAGAAAAAGTCTGCGCAAAATATCCCAACTGCATTTTCTTTTCAAGCAAGCTGGTGTTTAAGCACGATAATTGGATTACTCGTTTCCTTCATAATGAAACTCCTAACACCCTACAACGTCATCTTCATATGACAGGCAAAGAACTGGTCATCATTCCTATGAGGATATAATCAATCTTGTTTTTTTATATCTGAAATTAAGCTAAGACTTGATGTAATGACTGTGATCGTAGGTAACACTAACGCAGTAAACATGTTAGGCGGCTGCATTCCTAACAGTTGTAAAATAAATCCCTGCACGTAAAGAGTAATAATAGCAGTTAATGCTAGAAAGATAATGCAAGTAACCCAGTAAAAAACTTCAGGCTTGTGCCTTCGAAAAATAAATGGCTTTCTGAACACATACGGAAGCTTATGTATAAACCAAGCTGTAGCATCTCTCCGCAAATGTGCTTTGTCAAAAATATCCATTAAAATATAGTACCCATCAACGTCTTGCGATGGATTTAGCATTGCAAATCCTTTAATGTAGGTTGTTAAAGCAAATAACCACAGAAAAGATTTTATATAAGCAGATGGCACAACGAAAATTAGCAGCGCACAAATTCCAGCGGACAGTATATTTGCATAAATTCCAGCTGCATTTACCGCTATTCTATGTTTACGGGTATCTAACCACATATCTGTAGTATCAGTAAAAGCAACTGGCATTGTCCAATTCCAACCAATGCCCATTGAATGTACCTCTCTTCCATAAGCCTTTGTCCCAAACGCATGTCCTAATTCGTGTAGAAGTACTACGAGGATGCTCAGAGGAATCATGCATATAAATAAAAGCCAACTATCGTGCAGTGAGCGCATTAGTTCAATAACGTGACTTTCTGTCGCAAGAAAAGCCACAAATCCGCCTATAGCTAAAATAGCTAATAACAATTGAGCCATTTTAGAAAAGAGCAAATAAACGCCCTTATTATATAATTTAGTAATCCAATAATCGGCCGTTTTAAATAATAATCGAAATTCTAAAATTGATTGAATGCGCCCCACCCATTTTTTAGTCGCTGATTCACTTTCCTTACTCAAGCTTTCAACATTCACATTTTCAATAAAGTCTTCTCGGGCTAATTTAGAGATAAGTGCTGTAACCATATTTGGAGAGAAAACTTGATATTGATTAGCAAGGCCTAAAGTAATTTCGAATAGAGTCTGCTGTCCATTGAGCTGTTTCCAAACAAACCATCCTTCTTGCGATAGTTTGAAATAGTTCGCCGAGCTAGGGTTTTTAAGGATAACCACTGTTTGGCCATCGTCCGTTGATCTAGGATATTCTGCGATGTTTTTATTCCTTATCGGTCTACTTCTATCAACCATCAAGGTCATAAACATTTCGGCAACATTTTTTTCTTTTTCCCACAGCTCGCTCAAATAACTGTGCTTAAGCACCAAAAGCTGAGAATCTTCGAGGGTACGAGCAGTTGCATTGCGAGGCTCTTGAGTAATTAGTGTTGCTTCACCAAATAAGGTAGGAGGCTTTAATACAGCTAATTGATGAATTTGACCATTAGGCTCAGTAGCTATTATTTCTACTTTTCCAGACTGAATTAGGTAGCATCTATCCCCTTTTTCACCTTGATTAAAGATAATAGTATTAGCAGCGACTGATTGGCATTCAATTTTTTCACAAAGCCAGCGTAATCGTTCATGGGAAATTTTAGTAAAGGGGAGACATTGTTTAATGAGCTTCATGCGCAACATCTGCTCTGCAGCCTGATGCATCTCAGATTCTAAATCATTTTTCTGTAAAAAATTATGCAGGGCTTCAATATTGATTTTTAATAGTGTTATGGGTTTAACTGCACGTACTGTTGCTGTTCTTTTGCCCGTAGTGGAAAAAAACCCCGTATCACTTAGCCCGATACTCTCTCCCCTTCTTAAGATAGCTAGTGGTACCGTAGATTTTTTCTTTTTATATTCAGTCTCATAGATGACTTCAGCCTCACCTTCGACAATAAAATAAATAGCATCAACAAGTTCTTCTTGTTGGACTATTTTTTCATCAAAATCATATTGCACTTCCTGCATTAATCCTACCAACTCAACAAGCTGTTGTGGGCTTAGATGCGAAAAACAAGGAAATTCTTTGAGAAGATGTTGTCGATCTGGCGTATTTGTGGTAGCACTTTCCAAGTAAATGGGCATATTCCATCCAGGTAAAGCACAGTAATATTATATTTTAGCATCATTCACCTCTACAAAAAACCACCCACTCTGACTATAATAAACTATAGGTTAAGGAGATTTGCGTGTTTAAAAATCTAATTAGTAAATTATTGAGTCGCGCAAAAGTCCCTCCTAAAGTTAAGGAGTACCTTAATTATCTAAAAACTGCTGACCCTCAGATTCAAAATTACCAAATAAAAAAAAACCGTTTAATCCCTAAGCGAGAATTGTCGAAACGCTACAGGCGTATTAGAGAGCTATTTCCGGATCCGATGAATAGCTTCCTCGATGTAAGCTCTTCCAAAGGGTTCTTTGTATTTTCAGCAAGCGAATTCCCAGAGTGTACTAGAAGTTTAGGTATCGAAAGCTATCAATATGACATCGAAGTTTGCCGGTGGCTTAAAGACTACTTGCATAATGATGTCGTTCAATTTGAATTTATGCGATTAGATGAATTAGCTGAACGCATTGAAGAGTTTGGTGGCCCTTTTCAGACAGTGCTAGTAGCAAATGTATACCAGCACTTTTACTTTGGTAGCTCTCGCTATACTGGTGGTTATCTAAGCCATGATGATATTTTTAAAAATCTAAGAAAACTATGTAGTGAACGTATTATTTTTAATAATCAAGTCAATCTAGAAGACTGCCAAAATACCAATTTAGATAAAAACAGCTCAAATAACGTAGATTATAGTGCAGAGAAATTGCTAGAAGCTGCTTCTAAATACTTTCATATCGTTCCGCATGGTTCTATTGGAGGACATCCATTATGGACCATGGATGTTAAAGAAGCAGTAGCATCAACTGTTTTTATCCCTGAATTAAAAGATTTATTTGATTTATGGACCAATGATCTTTCTTTTCGTGAGGCTTTTAAACAAAATCCTGAACATGCCCTGCTTAGTGCTGGCTTTAACTTTGATGCAACTAAGCTGCAAAAGATTAAATCCATGTTAAAGCAACATGCAATTAAAAACGAAGATTTAGATAAACGAATTAGTCGCTAAGAGGATTTAAATGCAGCAAGACCCTATCATCATTGGCGCATTAGCCCGAACTCCTCAAGGAAGCTTATTAGGAGAATTAAAAGATTTTACTGCAATCCAATTAGGTAGCCATGTCATTAAAAGTATTATAGAGCGATCTTCCCTATCCATAGAAAGTATTGGAGAAGTTATTATGGGCTGTGTGCTACCTGCAGGATTAGGACAAGCACCAGCTCGTCAAGCAGCCCTCTCTGCCGGGCTTCTGAATGAAACCGGCTGTACCACCATCAACAAAATGTGCGGCTCAGGGATGAAAGCAGTAACCTTTGCATATGATGCCCTTCTAGCAGGACAACAAAAAGCTTTTATTGCGGGTGGCATGGAAAGTATGTCAAATGCACCTTATATTTTATCTAAAGCGCGACAAGGCTATCGTTTAGGCCATGGACAACTAGTAGACCATATGATGCTTGATGGCCTTGAGGATGCTTATGATAAAGGCCGCCCAATGGGCTATTTTGCAGATGAATGTGCTCGCCAATATGGTTTCAGCAGAGAAGCACAGGACCGCTTTGCCATCTCCTCTTTCGAGCGGGCTCGCAAAGCTATAATTAAAGGCTATTTCACTAAAGAAATCTCGCCTATTATCTATCCTTCTAAACAAGACAGAAAAATTATAGCTGATGATGAGCGGCCCAATAGTGTAGCAATTGAGAAAATATCACAATTACATCCAGCATTTATAAAAGGTGGCACTGTAACAGCAGGTAATTCTTCTGCAATTTCTGATGGGGCAGCAGCTTTGCTCTTGATGAGGTTATCCCAAGCTGAAGAAAATGGCATTGTTCCTCTAGCGCGAATTGTTGGGCACAGCGCGTTTGCCAAAGCTCCTGACCAATTTACTACTGCCCCAATTGATGCAATACGTTTGCTTTTAGAGAAAATTAACTGGGATATTTCTCAAGTAGATTTATTTGAGATCAACGAGGCTTTTGCCGTTGTTGCTATGGTAACTATGCAGGCACTAAAAATTCCCCATGAAAAAATTAATATACATGGTGGTGGTTGCGCATTAGGGCATCCTATAGGAGCAACAGGCGCTCGCATAATCACTACATTGACTTCAGCATTACTACAGTATGGTTTAAAACGTGGCATCGCTTCGCTTTGTATAGGCGGCGGAGAAGCAACTGCTATTGCAATAGAAATAATTTGAGGAGCCATTATGCCTCGAACTAAAATAGATTTTGATGTTGTAATCATTGGTGCAGGACCAGCTGGCCTTTCTGCCGCTATACGCCTTATTCAGTTAGACAGCACACTCAATATTTGTGTAGTTGAAAAAGGTGCAGAAGTAGGATCGCATATTCTGGGTGGAGCTATCCTTGATCCCAAGGCTCTCAATGAACTAATCCCTAACTGGCGAGATCTTAATGCGCCAATTAAAACAGCTGCCAAAGAAGATCAATTTCTATTTTTAACAGAAAAAAGAGCATTCCGATTACCTACCCCTTTGCCCATGAAAAACCCTGGCAATTATATTATTAGTGCAGGCTTATTATGCCGCTGGCTTGGCCAATATGCAGAAAAGCTAGGAGTCAATATTTTCCCCGGTTTTGCAGCTACAAAAATATTGTATGACGAAGGTAAAGTTAGCGGTGTTGCTACCGGTGATAAGGGTGTAGATAAAAATGGACAGCCCACTGATCGTTATCAAGAAGGAATCGAATTATACGGCAAACAAATTATTTTTGCAGAGGGTTGCCGAGGTTATTTGACCCAACAACTGTTTGCTACTTATAACCTGCGAGAACATGCCGATCCTCAGACCTACGCTATTGGCATAAAAGAATTATGGGAAGTACCAGAAAACCAGCATCAAGAAGGTCTGGTAACTCACACTATTGGATGGCCATTAAATAACGATACTTATGGAGGATCTTTCATTTACCATCTTAATGAAAGGAAGATATCTATCGGTTTTGTTATTGGGCTTGATTATAAAAACCCTTATTTAAATCCATACGAAGAGTTTCAGCGATTCAAGCATCATCCCGCCATCTATCAAATTCTTAAAGATGGAAAAAGACTTGCTTATGGTGCGCGTGCTTTAAACGAAGGCGGTTATCAAGCTATCCCAAAATTGACTTTTCCGGGAGGCTTGATTATTGGTTGTGGCGCAGGTTTCCTGAACGTTCCTAGGATCAAGGGTATTCATAATGCCATGAAATCAGGCATGTTAGCAGCTGAATCTATACTTCCCCTACTCCCTGAAAAAACGCGGCAAGAAAATAAAATTTTTGAAAATAAGATTAAGGAAAGTTGGATTTGGGAAGAGCTTTATAAAGTACGCAACATCCGTCCAGCAATGCGCTGGGGATTGTGGCGGGGCTTGTTTTATGCAGGCCTAGAGACTTATATTTTAAGAGGTCATAGCCCTTGGACTCTTCATCATCCTCCTGATAACGAGCGTTTAAATAAAGCTGTATTTTCAAAGAAAATTGATTATCCCAAGCATGATAATCATATTTCTTTTGACTTAATGACATCAATTTATTTAGCAAATATTACTTATCAAGAAGGTCAACCCTGTCATCTAAAATTAAAAAATAGTGAAATTCCTATTAGTATTAACTTACCAGAATACGCATCGCCCGAAACTCGTTATTGTCCTGCTGGGGTCTACGAAATAGTTTATAATGAAAAAAATTACCCACGTTTACAAATTAATGCTTCTAACTGTATTCATTGTAAAGCATGTGATATTAAAGACCCGATGCAAAATATTCTCTGGACTCCTCCTGAAGGTGGTAGTGGTCCACAATATGAAATGATGTAGCATGAAAAAACTTTTCCGAGAATTTTATGACCGAGATACTATAGAAGTAGCTCATGACTTGCTTGGAAAATACATCATCCATCATGTTAATAAAGTTGAACGCATCGGTAAAATAGTAGAAGTAGAAGCATATTTAGGCCCTCATGATCTTGCTGCACATTCCTCTAAAGGACTAACAAATAGAACACGAGTTATGTTTGGGCCACCAGGGCATGCTTACGTGTATTTAATTTACGGCATGTATTATTGTATGAACTTTGTTACAGAAAAAGAAGGACATGCCTCTGCTGTTTTGTTAAGAGCAATAGAGCCAATTCAAAATATTACTGAACGTACCAATGGGCCTGGCCTGCTTTGTAATGCGCTGGGTATAACAAAAGCTCAACACGGTGCCGATTTGCTTAGCGATACCTTTTATGTCGCTGATCCACAAAACCAGGAAGCTTTTACCATCGTTAAAAAGGCCCGCGTTGGTGTTGATTATGCTAGACACTGGGCTAGAAGACTTTTGCGATTTTATATTAAAAATAACCCCTTTGTTTCTAAAAGATAACTATACTAATACAGCAACTGCCTCATTCTCAGAACTTTTACACTCCTAAGGCCCTGATTATTTCCATTGTGTGATCTGATTAGCTCCAAACATCACTAATGGGTCTGTACCGCTAATCGAGATATACTGACCCAACACTTCGTCCCAAATCTCAACATCAGATTTACCAATATCATAATATAAAGCTTTTAATTGCAGGGAACCGCTGGCCAATTTTTCTTGCACGATAGGATAAGTTTTAAGATTCTCTAATTGCGAACTAGCATTAATTTTTGCTGCTTCTTCGGATGTTATATCCCCCGAAAAGTGTACTTTAATTTCTTTTAACATGCTGAGCCATTTTACTACTGAAGGAAGCCGCTTTTGGTTTGTTGAATTAAATATTTCGCCACTTAAAATTTGATTTATTGCTCCACATTCTGAATGGGCACAAATAATAATTTGTTTAACATTTAGAACGCCAATCGCATATTCAATAGCTGCACCTTCAGAAGGAGTTTGATCATTTCCAAAAACTGGAATCATGTTGCCTATATTTCTCATAATAAATAATTCACCAGGCTGAGTTGATGTAATTAAATTGGGGTCAATACGGCTGTCGCAACATGTTATAAATAAAGTATGAGGCTGTTGGTTTTTAGCTAATGCAGAAAATATGGCCTTATATTTTGGATGCATAGTTTTTTTGAATTTCTCTATACCATATATTAATCGGCCAATGGTTAATTGCTGATGTTGATGTTTTAACCCTAATATAGTCTCCATCTCTAACTCATTATGAGCTATCCGGTCTTTTATATCTGGCTTTACTGCTTGTATGAGTTCTATATGTTGCTCATCTGGAACATAAAGCGCTGATTGAATGTTTTTAGCCTTGAGTAAGTCTACCAAGTCAGTAATATGGCGTGCACCGCTAGCATCTAAAGCTCTCACTCTGCTTAAATCAATAATTAGTCCACTAGGTAAGCTATCAGCCGGGATGGTTT
>CAZXFO010000111.1:0-6898 GCA_964639745.1 uncultured Coxiellaceae bacterium
CTGCCATGATTAATATCCTCTTATGCAGTATTAAGCTTTATCAGAATCATCTTTTTTGCGAGGTTCGTCAGAACTTCTTCTGCTCGCAAAGCTTTCTTCACCTTCGGCTCTATTTTCTTTTTCTTTCAAAAGAGTAGAGGGTTCAGTGATGGCGCGTTTTACGCGTAAAATTAAGCTACGGATAACGGCATCGTTAAAGCGGAAAGCATCTTTCATTTCTTTCAATGCTTCATTATCACAGGCCATGTTCATTAACACGTAATGAGCTTTAGAGATTTTGTTAATAGGATAGGCTAATTGTCTTCTGCCCCAATCTTCCATGCGGTGAATCTTGCCTTTGCGTTGGGTGATGATATTGCTGTAGCGCTCAATCATAGCGGGAACTTGCTCGCTTTGATCAGGATGCACTAAAAAAACAACTTCGTAGTGTTTCAAATCGGTCATAAAATGACTCCCTATGGTTAAAAGCCTAGTCCACCATTGGACGAGGCAAGGAGATGGTAAAGGGGGCAGATTCTAGCGGAAATGAGGCGGTTATACAAGACTAAAAGCCAAGTCCTTGTCACCCAAGCCCCTCCGGATGTCACCCCAGCGTAGGCTGGGGTCTTAAGGTGACCTTATAGAGAATGTAGATGCCAGCCGGAGTTTATCCTGGAGGGGCTGGCATGACAGATGGGAACTGGAAGGGGCAAGTAGTGTTATCAAGGTGCTACCCAAAGGGGTGTCCAGGATGACTGAGACGGAGCGGGTGATGAGGGAGTTTAAGCTTAAGCTGATTTTTTCTGCCGCAAATAGCGTTCTTGTCTACGGGTTCGATCGCTTACCTTGCCAACTAATTGACCGCAAGCGGCATCAATATCATCGCCACGCGTTTTGCGTACTGTCGTGTTTAAGCCACTATCCATAAGGATTTTTTGGAAACGAGCAATCACTTCAGGCTTAGAGCGCTGGTAAGGCGTCATGGGAAAGGGATTGAAAGGTATTAAATTAACCTTGGATCGCACCCCATTTAAAATTTGAATTAATTGTTTAGCATGAGCAGGCGTATCATTAACACCATCTAGCATGACATATTCCATAGTGACTGAACGACGGTTGTCATCTTTAAAATATTCACGACAAACTTTCATTAATTCTTCTAACGGATATTTTTTGTTGAGCGGTACAATTTTATTGCGTAGGTCATCGTTCGGAGCATGTAACGAAACGGCTAAAGCAACATCAGTGGCTTCCCTTAATTGGTACATGGCAGGCACGACGCCTGCTGTACTGACAGTAACGCGTCTTTTGGCCAATCCATACGCATTATCATCAAGCATGATGTTGAGTGCAGGAATTAAATTGTCAAAATTTAATAAGGGTTCGCCCATGCCCATCATAACAACATTAGTAACGGCATGATCGTGTTCGCCGTTTTTCTTTGATAATTGTCTTACTGCAAACCATAGCTGGCTAATAATTTCTGCGGTGGTTAAATTGCGGCTAAAGCCTTGCTTGCCGGTTGAGCAAAAATCACAATTGAGAATGCAGCCCACTTGAGAGGATATACATAAAGTTCCGCGTGTTCGCTCGGGAATAAATACGGCTTCAATGCAGTTGCCGTCTTGTAAGCGGAGCAACCACTTTTGAGTACCATCTTTGGCTATATGGTGAAAGGCAACTTCAGGAGCACGAATTTCAGCTATTTGAGATAGTTTATCTCGCAAATTTTTGCCAAGATTGGTCATCAATTGAAAGTCAGCAACGCCGTATTGATGTATCCATTTTAAAACTTGTTGCGCACGAAAGGATTTCTCTCCCAGCGAGACAAAAAGTTCTTCTAAGGCTTTTTGGTTGTGGCCTAAGAGGTTTATTTTGGTCGTGGGAGAGTCCATTAGCATTAAGCTATCGCTGTAATGTCAACGTGTTGAAAAACTTCTTCTGGTTTAAAGAAGAAAGCAATTTCTTGTTTAGCGGTTTCAGGGCCATCTGAGCCGTGAACAGCGTTATGATCTATAGATTCAGCAAAATCAGCACGGATAGTGCCTGGTGCCGCCTCTTTAGGATTAGTAGCGCCCATGATTTGGCGGTTCATGGCAATGGCGTTATCGCCTTCAAGAACTTGAACGAGGACAGGGCCTGAGCACATGAATTTAACTAATGCAGCGAAGAAAGGACGTTCTTTATGTACGCCGTAGAAAGCTTCTGCTTGCGCTTGGCTAAGGTGCATCATTTTGGCAGCAGCAATGCGTAAGCCATTCTTTTCAAAGCGACTATTGATTTCACCAATAAGATTTTTGGCTACAGCGTCGGGTTTGATGATAGATAATGTTCTTTCTTTTGGCATGATAGGTCCTCATTTATATATAGTAAGGTCAAAAACAGTCAAAAACTGGCCAGCGATTATACATATTTTGGAACAGTAGGGCAATTGCGGTTATCAAAAGCAAAACCTGGCCCCCGCGCCTGCTACACAGGCTTTGGGTGATGACTCTTAAGAGACTTTAAGTTCTTCTAAGGCATGCTACCAGGCCCCGTACAAATTCTCGTTATAACCTAGTGCTCTTGTCTAAATAGGAGAACGGGAATTTTACGGGGTGACAGCTTTTATAGGTCGATGCTTATGCATCTATCCCTTAATTAACAAACCGTCCCGCCTCTGTTGGCCATTTTCTTTTGCCAGAATTTGGCTTTAGCTTTTAGCTCTTGTTCATCTAAAGTGAGCAGTTCTCTGTTTTTAAGCAGGCGCTTACCAGCTACCCACACATCGGTGACTTGATGCCGAGAAGAGGAATAAACAATTTGTGAGATAGGATTATAAAGCGGCTGAGTTTCGAGTTCATCCAAGTCGATGGCAATAAAATCAGCTGCCTTGCCTGGTTTCAATGAGCCGGTAATATGATCAATGCCCAGAGTCTTAGCACCATTAATGGTTGCTAATTCTAAGGTTTCGGTAGCATTTAATGCTTGCGGGTTTTGGGTGCTTAATTTAGCTAAAAATGAAGCTGTGCGCATTTCACTAATCATGTCGAGATCATTATTGCTGGCAACGCCATCCGTACCTAAAGAGACGTTAAGACCTGCTGCTTTTAAAATCGTGACAGGGCAAGTGCCGCTAGCCAGTTTCATATTGGATTCGGGGCAATGCACAATCTGCGGTTTGCCTTGCTGTAAAAGCTCAATATCTTCTTCATTAATTTGAGTCATATGAACAGCAATTAAACGTGGCGTAATAAAGCCAATGTCATGTAATCGGCGAATAGGCCTTTTTTGAGTTTGACTTATTGATTGATTTATTTCATCAGCAGTCTCTTGAATATGCATATTAATTTTTAAGTCATGCTCTTCAGCAAGGTCGCGCACAGTGGTCAGTGTATCTTCAGCAACTGTATAAATGGCATGTGGAGCGAATGTACTGGTAATAAGCTCATGATGTTTATATTCATGATGAAATTCTAACCCCTTATCGATGTATTCTTGTTTGCTTTGGGCCCAGGCAGTAGGGAAATCAATGACTGTAATACCAATATGTCCGCGTAATCCCGCTTTATCGGCAGCTTGGGCTGTTGCGCTTAAAAAGAAATACATTTCGTTGAAACAGGTGGTGCCGCTACGTATCATTTCCGCTGCAGCAATTAACGAGGCATCGTAAACAAATTCATGTGCAACAAAAGCACGTTCTGCGGGCCAAATGTGATTATTCAGCCAGTCCATTAGCGCAAGATCATCCGCTAAGCCGCGAAAAAAATTCATGCCAATATGCATGTGGGTGTTGATAAAGCCCGGGGTAATAGCGTGAGTATCAAAATTTTCAATAAAAGGAGCGGTATATTTTGCAGCAACATCTTGGCTGGGCAAGATATCTAAAATTTTATTTTTTTCGATGATAAGCGCATGATCTTCTAGCACTTGGCTATTTTCACACGTAATAACCCATTTGCCGTGAATAATTTGGTCCACTGTTTTCATTAAATATATCCTTTGTTCATCCTTTAAGTGAATCAGCATTCTAATTCATTTTTTTGGTTTTGAAAGAGACAAAATCTAGTTTTGTAACTTTATTTTTGAGTTATAATGCCCCGCTAATTATATGATTCCTAACATTTCCTTAATAATCTTTTGGCATAATGACTTGATTATAAGAACCAACGGGGTGGTTGATGCAAAGCGGTCAGCAAAAAAAACCTGATTTTTCATACATTAAAAACCTAACACAGGTTTTTTTAGATGGCGAGCTGGGCGGAACCCCTTTTGAAGGCTCAAGATTAAATGTCACAGCCCCTTATTTATTGAATTTTCTTACCTGGTTAAAGTCTCCATCAGCTGTCAGTGCTAAATCAGTAGCTATGCAGCCACAACAAGTCATTGCCCATATAGCTCATGGTAGCTTCTCGAATGAAAAGCAACTTGATCGCTTGCTTGGCTTATTAAATCGGTTGCAGTTTGTAATAGAGCTTGAAGCGAAGCTAGGAAGCAATGTCCTAAATTTGAAAGACATAGCCTCTAGCATTGTGAGCCGTTTTGAAAAGGAGAAAGAAGTTTTCATGCCGGGCGGCTGGGTAAACGATTCTGGCGGGCATCAAATGATTTACCGCCTAAAAGAAGGTTCAGATGGAAAAGTAATATTCCAAGCTTTAAATAGTGGTGCGGGAATAGAATATCATGGCATGGAGGTTCGCCCTTCAGGTAAGCCAGTTTATTATCCTGTTTTTGCTTTCAAATTTGACTTAACCGGTCAACGCGAAGAATTAGCAGAGTGGTTGGCTCAATTGTTAAAGCCTTTAACTGCTTTAGATAAAACCTGCACTGCAGAAAAATTATACGAACAAATTATTTATTCAGGTATTCCTTGGTTGCGGGGTAAAATCATTCCGGGTAAAGATTTAGCTTCTCCTATTTTAGGTCAGCGTGATGGCACTTGTGTATACAAAGCAATGATGCTGATGGTGCGCGAGCACTTTAATGGTGAGAAATCAGCATATCGCCAATTTGTTCTAGCTTATCGACTTTACTTATTAAATGAAGCTGTTAATCCAGAATTAAGCACAGCTGAAAAGCAGTTTCCTGGCTATGTGAAGATTTTAAAAGCTAGCCTTGCTAATACAGTGCGCATGCTGGATAGCAATATTAAAGGAACTAAGGTTACTCTAGAAAAAGAAATTCATGATCAGGTTTTAAATTTATTTGAAAATTTGCACGTTGTATTGAAAGGCGTGTCAGGCAATAAAAATAATCAGCATGTAAAAGCCGACCCATTTTTGGAAAGTCAACATGTCTCAACTTATGGCAAATACGAGGCTAGTAATTATAATCTATTAGCATATTCTTTAGAGGATAAAGCTGAATATTGCGAAATTACCGGCAAGTGTTTTGATGAGAGGCTAAAAAGTCTGTTGGGTTCTCGTAATCGCTTAAGCGAAAATCATTTTTCTTTAGCCGTGGAGGACTTTTGCTTTGACTTTGCAAGCCGATCTTTGTTGTCTTTTGGGGTTAAGACTGAACCATTTAAGGTGCTCAATGATCTGACTAATTTGCTAGAAAAATACCGCACATGCCACCCCAAATTGACGCCACGATCTTTTATAGTCTATTTGGCTCTTGTGTGTTTTGTTGACCGATTGTCAGAAGAAAGGTTTTTTCAAGCGAAAATGGGGAGCCAAGAAATCACTTTTTCTTGCTTGCCCTTGTTTGGCGAGCAGATGAAAGAATTTTGCGAGCGAATAAGCGCTAACCCATTTTTAGCAACTTACGAGCCTAAGCTCGATAAAATAAAAGAATTAGTGACGGGGTTTTATAACGATCTTAAGGTCCAAGCTGTGAGATCGATAGAGCTTTATTGTACCCTTGTTAACAAAGCTCCTGATTTGGAATTAGCACATATAAAGCACGAATGGAGAAGAGATCGAGCTAATATCAAATTGGAAAAGGCTGTTCTGAGAGTATTTCCTCAAGATTGCGATTATGCTTATAGCTTCTTAAAGCGTGAAGATCAAATTGAGAGAAGCACTCCTCAATTATCACGCATCATTAAGTGCCAGGAGAAGTTAGAGCTGTTTTTAAGGGCTGCTCGTAGAAATTTTGCTGTAACAGATTATAAATCTGTGGGCTACAATCATGCCTCTCAATTTCAAGTTAAATATGGCGAGTTGTGGGGTGCGGGTTCATTAGAAATCCATCAAATAACTGAATCTCACTCAATATATTTAAACACAGCATTAGCCGGTTATTTCTCTTTAGATAATCTAGCTGTTAAAAATGCTCTCACCTCATATTACGATGGCAATAGTTATAGCTATTCTGAGTTGCCATTTAATTACCATCGATCAAGTTCTTCGCAAGCTCCAAAAGCTCGTGGCCCTATTTTTTCATTAAATAGCTATAAATCTCGAGAGAGCCGTTTGACGGCTTATTATCCAAAACAGCTGTCACGTTTAGATAAGGACTGGCTTGAAAATAAATTGCACTTATTGTTAATGAATCCTAAAAGTCAGGTGACGTTTTTATTAAGCGAGCTTAGCCAGAATCCTGTGTGGTTGAACGATAGTCAATTGCAGCTGTACATCACGATGGGGATTTTTTCGCCTGGTGTTTTGTTTAAAGCGATACAGTCAGGTAGTGCTATATGGGAGCTGCTTGATTATTTGCATGAGCGAAATCGGGTCAATGAAAACCCCTGTTATCTTGAAAAGGCTGAAAATTTTATTCTTACTTTGGCTGCCAAAATTAGCGGCTATCTTTTGAATGCAGCTAAAGCTGGAGTTATTCAGCTTGAGGCCAAAGATCGCGATAATGCTATTGAGTGGTTGCGAAGACTGCTTTCCGTAATAAAAAACCGCTTTACTCAATCAGAGTGTTCTCTGGAAGAGCAAAGGGAAAATCACGAATTAAGAATATTCGCGTTATCCAATTTAGATAGCCT
>CAZXFO010000112.1:0-4393 GCA_964639745.1 uncultured Coxiellaceae bacterium
GGAAAAAACAGCGGAAATATAAATCCCACCTCGTTTTCTAACCAACTCGGCAGCTTAAAATCTAGCTTTGGTGTTTTCTTAACTGAGCACACTTATGTCGGCCACGAAGGATATTCTTTACGGCTTAAAGGGTTAGAACCGGGCATCAACGATAATGCTTATCGTCGAGCTGTTGTGGTTCACGGAGCTTGGTATGCCGACGCTGAAGTTTTACACCGTTACGGGCAATTAGGCAGAAGCTTTGGCTGTCCTGCGGTGAGCGACAAAATTGCCAAACCATTAATTAATGCCATCAAGGATAACACTGTCGTATTTATTTATTATCCTGATCGACAATGGCTTAGAAATTCCATCTATTTAGCGTAAAATCACCGCTGAGCAAAAACCTTAGCAGCCCTTGAATCGTTTTAAGGATTATTAATGAGAATCAAATTTATTTCTGCCATCGCACTGATGGCCATCAGCTTTTCTCATCATGCATTAGCAAGCACCTATAGCTTACCGGATTCAGCAGAGTCGGTAGTAGGTGAAGTACAGTTTGTTACGAGCTCTTCTCGAGAAACTATTGTTGATCTTGCCAAGCAATACAATTTGGGTTTCGATCAAATCAAAAATGCTAATCCGCAATTAGATCCTAAGCATGCGCTGCCGTCTGGCGACGTGCTGAAATTACCTACCGCGTTTATTTTGCCACCGCTTCCACGTCAAGGTGTCGTTATTAATTTGCCTGAAATGCGTATTTATTATTTCCCGAAAGGCAGTGATATTGTCATGACCTACCCTGTTGGTATCGGCAAAGTAGGCAAAACGGTACCGCTCACTAGCACCTTTGTCGCACGCAAGGTGACAAATCCAACGTGGACACCCACAGAACCGATACGTGAATTTAATCGCGAACAAGGCATTATTTTGCCAAAATCGATACCGCCAGGTCCAGATAATCCTTTAGGACCTTATGCCATCTATCTTGGCATTCCTGAATATCGAATTCATAGCACTATCTTTCCTGAAAGCATCGGCAAGCGTGCCAGTTTTGGTTGCATCCGCATGAATGAAAGCGATATCAAAGATTTTTTTGCGCTGTTGACTCCTAAAACCCCTGTGAACATTGTTGACATTCCCACCAAGGTTGGCTGGCAAGACGACAAGCTTTATTTAGAAGCACATCCACCTTTAGAAGAAAGACCAACATCAACTTCAACTTATGCAGGCATTGTATCGCTTATACAGCAAGCCACTAAAAACCAAGATGTATTAGTGGATTGGAGCACGGTTGAATACCTGGCTAGGATTCACGATGGAGTACCACACGAGATTGGGGTGAGATTGAGATAACTCTCAATCAAGATAAGCTAGATTCCACCTAGTGCAACCTACAAAAACGCTGTACCAAACTTGAGCGGTGGTAACCCTAAGTGTTTAGCTAGTGTTTGACCGATATCAGCAAAGGTTTCACGTTTGCCGATAGCCTTTTCTGTGATGTCAGGTCCAAAAGCTAGGATGGGGATATTTTCACGGGTATGGTCTGAACCCGGCCATGTGGGATCACAACCATGATCAGCAGTAATAATTGCAAGATCATCTGGTTTCATTATTTTTTCAAGCTCAGGAAGTTTAGCATCAATGTCTTCAAGTGCTTTAGCATAACCGATGACGTCGCGACGGTGGCCGTAAAGCATATCGAAATCCACCAAGTTCACGAATATCAAACTATTATCGGGGGCAGTTTTAACTTCTTCCAAAAAGGCATCGAACAGTGCTAAGTTACCATCCGCTTTTACCAGTTTACTGATACCGCAGTGCGCATAAATATCTGCAACCTTACCTATAGCAATCACTTGATGCCCGGCAGTTACCATATTATCTAACAAAGTAGGTGCTGGTGGTGGTAATGAATAATCACGACGATTACCCGTGCGGCGATATTGCCCTGAAGCACCTTTAAAAGGACGAGCAATCACGCGGCCAATATTGTATTCATCAACCAACTCTCTAGCGACCATACAAATTTCATAAAGACGATCAAGGCCAAATGTCTCTTCATGCGCTGCAATTTGAAATACGCTATCGGCTGAAGTGTAGACGATGGGCTTACCTGTTTTCACATGCTCATCACCCAACTCTGCAATAATGTTGGTACCTGAAGCATGCTTATTTCCTAAAATGCCTGGCAGTTTGCAACGCTCAACAAACTCATTCACTAGCCTTTCAGGAAAGCTAGGATACTGCGGAGGGAAATAACCCCAATCAAAAAATACAGGCACGCCTGCAATTTCCCAATGGCCGCTAGGTGTATCTTTACCATGACTAATTTCTGCCGCGCATCCATATGCTGCCGTTATTGCTACATCTTGATCGAAACCTATAATGGGTTGTTTTTTGCTAGCAATCGCTGCACCATTTAACCCTAAACGAGTTAAATTAGGCACATGCAAAGGCCCGTAACGAACCCCTTCTTGATCAGCCCTGCCTTCATAACAATATTCTGCGATATGGCGCAGCGTATCAGCGCCCACCTCATCAGCAGGAGCATCGTCGGTAGAGCCTACACCAAAAGAGTCTAATAATATGATAAATGCACGCGGCATATTGTCCCTAGCCTTTAAGAAGTTGACTTTAAGTCACTATATTCTGAAGTATAGTCGTTAGTTTTTTGATTTTCATGAACCTTGAAATCGAGAGTTCGGCAATAAGTTTCTTTAATAAACAAGGCAATAATCAACCCAGCTACAAACCCTAATGGGATAATCAGCATGGCATTATTAAAATCATTAGCTGAATATACAGCCATACCATTAACCATCTTCCTATCCCATTGCATTTCCATCATCCAACCAAATAGCGGCTGAAAGATAAATCCACTGCACATTATGGTCATCGACGTAATACTTACTGCAGTACTCGTTAAAGCACTTGGATTTAATTCAGCAACCGTTGGATAAGCTAACACTTGGGAACTCGTTGTAAACCCAATTAGAAAAAATAAGAATATTAAAGATATCAAAGAAAGGTTGGGCATATACATTAACACTGCAATTACAATCAGCGACAGAATAGCACCAATAATCATGGGCAAACGGCGCAATCCAATATAATCAGAAAACCAACCATAAACCGGCGAACCAAAAATGACGCCCACAAAAAATAACGTAGTAGCATAAGAAGCTTCAACTGCTGAAATATGATGGACTTCAGTGAGATAGTTGATACCCCACAAGGCGCCTAACAAAAATACTGGTAAATTTAAAAGTGAGGCATAAATGCCGCCCAACCAATTTTGCGGGTTGATGACGGCATACAGCATAGAGCGCCATAAGCCCATTGCTTTTAATTTGGCATGCTCTTCTCTAGCAACACTGTGATTATCGGGCGGGTAATCGCGTACGATGAATAATGTGGCGATCAATACCAACACGCCTAAAGCACCATCTAACCAAATAGCATGGCGCCAGCCAACACTATTACTCAATAATGTCATGGGGGTTTGCGCTACCATACCACCAATCATGGCCATAGTTACAATAATCCCAGTGACAAAAGCCATGCGACTTGCTGGGAACCAGCGTGAAGCTAATCGGATACAACTTAAAAAACAAAATGCAGCACCTGCACCCACTATAAAGCGGGCAACAGCTGCGCTTAAATAACTTGATGATAAACCAAAGCCAAAAGTGCCTGCTGTCGAAAGAGTAACTGCTAAAAGTAAAAGTTTTTTAGTTGAAAAGCGGTCCAGCAATAAACCTGCTGGAAATAAAAACAAAGCATTACCATAAAAATACATAGAAGCCAGCTGACCGAGTTGCGAGGCGCTGAGTCCAAATTCTTGCATCAACTGCGCATTTATAGCACTAAATAAATTAAGCTGAATAAATCCATAAAAGAAAAAGAGTGAAGCCGTTAAAGTCACTATCCAAGCTAATGCAGGGTGGTGCGTTTTATTGGGGCTAACGTGCATAAATTTAGTCCATTTGTGGTCGGTTGCCTGGCTGCATTTTTAACATGAAAGCCAGGGGAATAAAAGCTCCAACCAATCGGCTTTCTTCTACTTCACTGCTTCTTATTCATCGTCCCTAAAATAAACTGAGTAAATGGCTTAATATCACCTTCAACCGAGGCCTTTTCTAACGCTTGAAAATAATCGCTACGATGAGCTACCGGGATAATGATCCAAGGAAATCCGCCAGCAGCAAACAAGCTATTCATAATAAAACGCCCAATTCGCCCGTTACCATCCATATAAGGATGTATGAAAACAAAAATGAAATGCCCCAAAACAGCTCGCACTGAAGCAACTGGCTCATTAATCAAACAGTTAAAATAGGCTTCCATCGCATCTAATAATGCTTCTTTGGGTAATGGAGTATGTTTTGAATTTTTTATATAAACCTGATGA
>CAZXFO010000113.1:0-11789 GCA_964639745.1 uncultured Coxiellaceae bacterium
CATGAAACGTGCCGTCACTTCAACAATCCGTTTAGGCGCCAAGGGTATTAAGGTTACTGTCAGCGGCCGTTTAGGCGGTTCTGAAATTGCTCGTACGGAATGGTATCGTGAAGGTCGTGTGCCTTTGCATACATTCAGAGCTGATATCGATTACGGTACAGCCGAAGCTTTCACCACTTATGGTGTTATTGGTGTGAAAGTATGGATATTTAAAGGTGAAGTGCTTGAAGATGGCACCACTGAAAATGCTGAACCCACCCGCTCTGAAAAAGCAGGTAAAGAGGAGGCCAAGTAATGCAGCCTAAAAAAACAAAATACCGCAAGCAGTTTAAAGGCCGTAACACCGGCAATGCTAAACGCGGAACTGATGTTAGCTTTGGCGAATTTGGTTTAAAAGCTGTTGAGTTAGGCCGTTTAAGCGGTAAACACATTGAAGCCGCCAGAAGAACATTATCACGTCATTTGAAACGTGGTGGTAAGGTCTGGATCCGTATTTTTCCTGACAAACCAGTGAGTAAAAAGCCATTGGAAGTTAGACAAGGGTCTGGTAAAGGTAACGTCGAGTTCTGGGTCGCTCTCATTCAACCTGGTCGTATGTTATTTGAAATTGAAGGAGTTCCAGAAGATTTAGCACGTGAAGCATTTAAATTGGCTGCTGCTAAGCTCCCTGTGAAAACAACTTTTGTAACGCGGACGGTAATGTAATGAAAGCATCTGAAATTCGTAATAAGTCTGTAGAAGAGTTAAATCAGGAATTGTTGGCTTTGCGTAAAGAGCAGTTTAACTTGCGCATGCAAAAGAAAATGAGCCAATCCCCAAAGACTCATTTGATGCGAAAAGCAAAGAAAGACATTGCGCGTATTAAAACTGTTTTGAGAGAGAAGGCATAATCTATGAAACAAAACGCAACCAAAAAGAACAACGTTAAGCAGAATGAAGCCGTAGAAGCCAGCAAAAGCGGTGTTACCGGTACTGTGGTCAGTTGTAAGATGGATAAAACCATAGTGGTGCAAGTGATGCGCCTCGTAAAGCATCCGCTTTATGGGAAATACATTCGTCGTTACAGCAAAATGTATGCTCACGATGCTGATAACCAATGTCGTGATGGCGATGTGGTGAAAATCCAACAAACCCGTCCAATTTCTAAAACCAAAAAGTGGAAATTGGTTGAAGTCGTAAGACGTGCCGAGCAGGCTGAGGCAGAATTACAAGATAATAGTGCAGCCTAGTTTTTATTAGGAGATAAAGCTCATGATACAAGCACATACGATGCTCGAAGTAGCCGATAACAGCGGAGCACGCCGTGTTATGTGCATCAAGGTGTTGGGTGGAACCAGACGCCGTTATGCCTCGATTGGCGATGTTATTAAGGTCAGCGTGAAAGAAGCTATTCCACGCGGCAAGGTAAAAAAAGGTGAAGTGTTAAATGCTGTCATCGTCCGTACTAAGAAAGGCGTTCGCCGCCAAGACGGTTCAATGATTCGCTTTGATGAGAATGCAGTGGTATTATTGTCCGCCCAGTTGCAGCCAATAGGAACCCGTGTATTCGGCCCTATTACGCGTGAACTGCGTGGGGAAAACTTTATGAAGATTATTTCGTTAGCGCCGGAGGTCCTGTAGTCCTATGCAGAAGATACGTAAAGGTGATGAAGTTATTGTTATCGCCGGCAAAGATAAAGGCCGAAGAGGTACAGTGCTATCCGTAATTGAAGGTGGCGAAAAAATTTTGGTAGATGGTGTAAACCTTGTCAAAAAACATGTAAAAGCCAACCCAAATATTAATGAGCAAGGTGGAATTAAAACTAAACCTGCAGCCATGCATCGCTCGAAAGTCAAAATTTATAATGCAGCCACCCAAAAAGGTGACCGCGTAGGCATTCGTGTCTTGGAAGATGGAAGAAAAGTTCGCTATTTCAAGTCCACCAATGAAGAAATTGAAATTTAGTTTTGGAAGTGTGCCTGAGGGGCAGGAGTGAGTTATGTCAAAATCAAGATTACAAGGTTTTTATAAAGAGACAGTAGTTCCCATGTTGATGAAGCAGTTTAACTATTCTTCATCTATGGAAACTCCACGTATTGAAAAAATCACCATTAATATGGGCGTGGGTGAAGCTGCTGCTGATAAGAAGATTATTACTTCAGCTGTCGCTGATATGGAACAAATTACTGGCCAGAAAGCTGTTGTCACGATGTCTCGTGCATCAATCGCTGGGTTTAAAATTCGTGAAAATTGGCCCATTGGTTGTAAGGTTACCTTGCGTCGCGAACGTATGTATGAATTTCTTGATAGATTGATTTCTATTGCTCTACCACGCGTAAGAGATTTTCGTGGATTAAGTGCTCGCTCATTCGACGGCCGCGGTAATTATAGCTTAGGTCTCAAAGAACAGATCGTATTCCCTGAAATTGAATACGATAAGATTGATGCAATCCGGGGTATGGATATCACCATTACCACCTCAGCAAAAACAAACAAAGAAGCCTTTGCTTTATTGTCTGCTTTTAGTTTCCCATTTAAAGAAAAAGAAGTGAGTTAATCATATGGCCAAAACATCGGTAATAGAACGTGGAAAAAAACGAGTTAAACTACAAGATAAGTTTCGTGCTAAGCGCGATCAACTTAAAGAAGTAGTTTACAGTGTTGATGCTTCACCCGAAGAAAAAATGCAAGCACAATTGCAGATGCAAAAATTGCCACGTAATTCTTTGCGTATTAGACAACGTAACCGTTGCCGTATGTGTGGCAGACCACGTGCATTTAACCGTTTGACCGGTTTATGCCGTATGCACATGCGAAGCGCTGTGATGAAAGGTTTTATCCCCGGAATGCATAAAGCAAGTTGGTAACGAACACGTATTGAGGTAATGCTATGTCCATGCAGGATCCAGTTTCAGATATGTTAGCTTCCGTGCGAAATGCACAAGCTATCGGTATTAAAGAAATTCAAATGCCTTCTTCAAATATGAAGGCTGCTATCCTTGGCGTTTTGAAAAGCGAAGGCTATATTGAAAATTTTGTAGAATCAGCCGAAGGCAATAAGAAAACAGTAAAAATCACCTTGAAATATTATCAAGGCAAACCGGTTATTGAAAAAATGCGCCGTATAAGCACACCAGGCTGCAGAGTTTATAAATCCTGCAATGATTTGCCAGTGGTTAGAGGCGGTCTTGGAATAGCCATTATCTCTACTCCAAAAGGTTTAATGTCTGACCGCGTAGCAAGATCTGCTCGTGTCGGCGGCGAAATCATTTGCACAGTGGAGTAGGAGGAGAGGAAATGTCAGAAGCAGTAGCAGCAGTAAGAACTTCACGAGTAGGCCGCAAGCCTATTACTGTGCCAAGTGGCGTAGATGTTAAATTGCAAGGCAATCATTTGGCTATCAAAGGCCCAAAAGGTCAGCTAAACATTGACGTGCATCCATTTGTACAAATTAATATTGCTGATAAGCAAATTCAGCTTCATCCCGCTGAAGTGGGTAAGCAACGTGGTGTTAAAGCTAAATTATATCGTTCCATTACTGGCACCATGCGCGCTCAAATTGCCAATATGGTTAATGGAGTTTCACAAGGCTTCGAAATTAAACTTTTACTTGTTGGCGTCGGTTATCGTGCCCAAATGAAAGGAAAAGCTTTAGGTTTGAGTTTAGGTTTCTCTCATCCTGTTGATTTTGAAGTGCCTGCTGGAATCACTATTGAAGTGCCAAGCCAAACCGAAATTTTGGTTAAAGGCGCGAACAAAGAATTAGTTGGTTTAGTCGCAGCTCAAATCCGTGATATTCGTCCGCCAGAACCATATAAAGGTAAGGGTGTTCGTTATTCAAATGAGCAAATTATTTTGAAAGAAACCAAGAAGAAATAGTAAAACTTCTATTAATAGGTAAGCAACTATGCATGAAAAACAAGAATCTAGATTACGTCGTGCTAAGCGCACCCGTATGAAAATTAGAGAGCATGAAGCGGTTCGGTTATGTATTCACCGTACTCCGCGTCATATGTATGCTCAAATTACTTCTTCTGACGGCGCTAAAGTTTTAGCCAGCGCATCCACTTTGGATAAAGCGCTCAGCAAGAAACTGAAATCTACAGGCAATGTAGAAGCAGCAAAACAAGTTGGAAAGCTTATTGCAGAAAGAGCTTTAAAGGCAGGCATTCAGAGAATCGCATTTGATCGTTCAGGGTTTTGCTACCATGGTCGAGTAAAAGCATTAGCTGATTCAGCGCGTGAAGGCGGTTTAGAATTTTAAAGGGTTAAACTATGGGAAGCTTTGATCAATCAACACGTAGCGACGGACTTCAAGAAAAATTAGTAGCTGTTGCTCGTAATTCAAAAACAGTAAAAGGCGGTAAAATTTTTAGCTTTGCTGCTATTACTGTCGTAGGCGATGGTAATGGTCGTATAGGCGTTGGCCGTGGTAAATCACGTGAAGTGCCTGTCGCTATTCAGAAATCATTAGAAAATGCTCGTAAGAACATGCGCTTCATTCCATTAAAGAATGGCAGCTTACATTATGAAATTATCGCCAAACACGGCGCAACTCGCGTATTCATGAAGCCCGCTTCTGAAGGTACCGGTATTATTGCTGGTGGTGCCATGCGTCCTATATTTGAAGTATTAGGCGTAAAAAACGTGTTGGCCAAGATTGTTGGTTCGACCAACCCTGTTAACGTCTTAAGAGCTACTCTCAGAGCTTTAGAAAATGCTACTGCTCCTGAATATATGGCCTCAAAACGTGGCAAAAATCTTAGCGAAATATTAGGAGAGTAATATGGCCGGCAAGACTCCCAAAAAGCTTAAAGTAACATTAGTCCGTAGCACTATTGAAAGCTTAAAAGCACATAAAGAAAGCGTAAGAGGGTTAGGTTTACGCCGTATTAATCACTCCGTAACATTGCAAGATACACCATGTATCCGCGGCATGATTAACCGAGTGAGACATCTTATAACTGTAGAAGAAGTAGCATAACTACAGGTAACCAGGCATAACAGAGGCAAATAAAATGACTGCGACTAAAACAGAAAATACAAACACTATGCGCCTAAACACGATGAGCCCAGCGCCAGGTTCAAAAACCCGCCGTTTTCGCGTTGGCCGTGGTATTGGTTCAGGTATTGGTAAGACTTGCGGCAAAGGCCACAAAGGTCAAAAAGCCAGAGCAGGTGGCTACCATAAAGTCGGTTTCGAAGGCGGTCAGATGCCTATGCAAAGACGTTTGCCTAAATCAGGTTTTAATTCTCAGCAAAAATTAACACATCAAGAAATTCGCTTAGGCCAATTGAATCACCTTGAAGCTGATGTGATTGATTTTGCAGTATTGAAAGATTCTGCTGTACTCAAAGCTACTACTAAAACAGCTAAAATTGTTCTTTCAGGCAAGTTAGAAAGAGCCGTTACTGTTCGTGGTATACCAATGACCAAAGGTGCAAAAGCAGCAATTGAAGCACTTGGCGGTAAAGTTGAATAACTAACAAGGTAAATTCAATGGCGAAAGGAAGAGCAAACAATCTTCTATCTGGGAACGGTTTTGCCGATTTAAAAGCACGCCTATGGTTTGTTTTTATCGGCGTTTTAGTTTTCCGTATAGGTACATATATCCCAGTGCCAGGATTAGATCCACAACGCCTTCAAGAATTGTTCAACGCTCAGCAAAACAACATCGTCGGCTTATTTAATATGTTTTCTGGTGGCGCTTTAATGCGTTTTAGTATCTTCGCATTAGGGATTATGCCTTATATTTCAGCTTCTATTATTGTTCAGCTTATGACGGTGCTATTGCCTTCACTAGCTGAGTTAAGAAAAGAAGGTGAGTCGGGACAACGTAAAATTAATCAATATACACGCTACGGTACAGTTGTCTTATCCTTATTTCAGGCGCTCGGTGTTTCACGCATGTTAGTCGCTCACGGCATTGCATTGTCTGTCGGATTGCCATTCTATATTGTAACTACTATCACCTTAGTAACCGGCACGTTATTTTTAATGTGGTTGGGTGAGCAAATGACAGAGCGTGGTATTGGTAATGGTATCTCTCTCATTATTTTTGCGGGTATTCTTGCCGGCCTTCCAGCCGCTGTAAGCCATACACTCGAGCAAGTCCGTGAAGGACAACTGCAAATTCTAACACTTTTAGTCATACTTGCTGCCATGCTGCTCGTAGTCGGTGCTGTGGTCTTTATCGAAAGAGCACAACGACGCATCCCTATTCAATATGCACGTCGCATGCAAGGCGGAATGGTTTATTCAGCTAAGAGTACCCATTTGCCTTTAAAAATTAATATGGCTGGCGTTATTCCACCTATTTTTGCTTCCAGCATTATTCTGTTTCCAGCAACACTAGCCCAATGGTTTGGCTCTGGTAAAGGGATGGGTTGGCTAACAGCTGTAAGCGTTTCATTGCAGCAAGGTCAGCCGCTTCATATGCTTATATTCGCAGCAGCTATCGTCTTTTTCTGTTTTTTTTATACTGCTATTGTGTTCAACCCACGTGAAACAGCTGAAAATTTAAAGAAGTCAGGAGCATTTATCCCTGGTATTCGCCCTGGCGATCAAACGTCTAAATATGTAGATAGCGTTATGACAAGACTTACACTTTTCGGTGCTGTTTATGTTACACTTGTCTGCCTTTTGCCAGAGTTTATGATTTTGGCTTGGAACGTGCCCTTTTATTTTGGCGGTACATCGCTTTTGATTATTGTAGTTGTGGTTATGGATTTTATTGCTCAAATTCAGTCGCATGTGATGTCGTTTCAATATGAGTCACTTCTGAAGAAAGCAAATTTACGTGGTGTTAAGTAACGAGGTGGATGATGAAAGTTGGAGCTTCAGTTAAAAAAGTATGCCGTAATTGTAAAGTAGTAAAGCGTAAACGTGTTGTACGCATTATCTGCAAAGAAAAACGTCATAAGCAAAGACAAGGTTAAGGAAGAGAGGTAGCTGTGTAAACAGCTATCTTGGTTAAAAAACTTCCTATAAAGGCAAAAAACCAATTGATTTTTTGTCCTTTCGAGATTAAATTAGGTGGCTTTTGTAAAGAGGAGAGTTGAATGGCCCGTATCGCTGGTGTAAATATACCGCCACAAAAACATGTGGTTATAGGGCTTACTGCTGTTTATGGTATTGGGCGCAGCCGCGCCAAAGCAATTTGCGTTGATGCGCAAGTTGACCCGCAGAAGAAAGTAAAAGATTTAACCGATGGTGAATTAGAAAATTTACGTACTGAAATCGCTAAGGTTAAAGTTGAAGGTGACTTACGCCGTGAAGTTGCTTTAAATATCAAGCGGTTAATAGAATTAGGCACTTATCGTGGTCTGCGTCATAAACGTGGCTTACCTGTTCGTGGTCAACGTACTCGGACAAATGCTCGTACCCGTAAAGGTAAACGTAAGAGCATCATTAAGGTCGCCGCAGCTGCTTAAGCATGCAAGTTAACCATAACATATTGAAAAATAGGTGAAATAATGTCAGATACACAGGCACAATCTGCAGCAAAAAGCGCAGATAAAGCTAAAGGAAAAACAAAAGCGCGTAAAAAAGTAAAACGCCAAGTTATCGAAGGCGTTGCTCATATTTATGCGTCTTTTAATAACACCATCGTTACCATTACTGATCTGCAAGGTAACACGGTGGGTTGGAGCAGTGCTGCAAGCTGCGGTTATCGTGGCTCACGTAAATCCACTCCTTATGCTGCCGGTGAAGCTGCTTTAAAAGCTGCTACAGCTGTTATTGAAAGCTATGGCATGAAAAGCGTTCATGTCAAAACCAAAGGCCCTGGTCCTGGCCGTGAATCTGCCGTTCGCTCATTAAATAGCGCTGGGCTTAAGATTCTTTCTCTGACCGATGCAACAGGAATTCCATTTAATGGCTGCCGTGATCCTAAACGGCGCCGTGTGTAACCTTTTTGGAGAGATGTAGATGGCAAGATATTTAGGTCCTCGATGCAAACTAGCCCGCCGTGAAAAGGCTGACCTTTCACTGACCAGTGGTGTGCGTCCTTTAGATTCCAAATGTAAATTAGATACTGCTCCTGGTATGCACGGTGGTCGTCGTGGCCGTGAAACCGATTACGGTGTTCAATTGCGTGAAAAGCAAAAAGTTCGTCGTATTTATGGTGTTTTGGAACGTCAATTCCATAATTACTTCGTCAAAGCAGCTCGTTTGAAAGGTTCAACCGGTGAAAACCTCTTGAAACTTTTAGAAGGCCGTTTAGACAATGTGGTCTACCGTATGGGTTTTGGTGCTACTCGCGCTGAAGCTCGTCAAATGGTTAACCACCGCTCCATTTTAGTCAATGGCAAAATCGTTAACATCCCTTCTTATATTGTGAAGCCAGGTGATATCGTTTCTGTTAAAGAACGCTCTCGCCAACAAATGAGAATTCAATCAGCGTTAACTTTGGCTCAATCAAGAGCTGCCTGTGAGTGGTTAGATGTCAATGCATCAGAATTGAGCGGTACATTTAAACGCACACCTGATCGTTCTGAACTGCCACCAGATATTAACGAAAATCTAATTATTGAATTGTATTCTAAGTAATCGATACCAAACCAAGGGTGAGGTCGCCACATGCAAAGCAGTCCATATGAGTTGTTAACACCGCGTGAAATTCGTGTTGAAACGGTTTCTCCCTATCGTGCACGCGTGGTCTTAGAACCTTTAGAACGTGGCTTTGGCCACACTTTAGGTACGACCTTACGTCGTATTTTGCTTTCCTCTATGCCGGGAGCAGCCATTACAGAAGTAAAAATTGATGGTGTTTTGCATGAATACGGTGCCATCCCAGGCGTACAAGAAGATGTTGTCGAAATTCTTTTAAATCTGAAAAATGTCTCTGTCAGAATGCACGGTCGCCAAGAAGTGACCCTGACCTTAAACAAAAAAGGTCCTGGTGTTGTAACAGCCGGTGATATCAGCACTGAGCACGATGTTGAGATCGTTAATCCTAATCATGTCATTGCTCATATCAATGAATCCGGCTCTTTAAACATGACCCTGCGTGTTACTTTGGGTCGTGGTTATCAGCCTGCTTCTACTCGTAGAGCTAATGTCGAAGTTAAAGGCGCTATTGGTGAATTGCATCTCGATGCCAGTTTCAGTCCTGTGCGTCGTGTTGCTTATACCGTTGAAAGCACACGTGTTGAACAACGTACCGATTTAGATAAATTAGTTATCGACTTAGAAACTAATGGTACGCTCAATCCAGAAGAAGCTATTCGTCGTTCAGCTACAATTTTGCAGCAACAACTGGCTGCATTTGTGGACTTGAAAGCGGTTCCAACCATTGAAAAGTCTGAAAAAGAATCCATGAATCCTATGTTCTTGCGTCCTGTTGACGATTTAGAACTTACGGTTCGTTCTGCGAATTGCTTAAAAGCCGAAAACATTTATTACATCGGTGATTTGGTTTTGAAAACCGAAAGCGATTTGCTTAAGACCCCTAACCTGGGTAAGAAGTCACTTACCGAAATCCAATCCGTTTTAGCATCACACGGTCTTTCTTTGGGTATGCACGTCGACAACTGGCCACCCGCATTTTTGAAAGATGACGATATGGATAAAGGTAAGAAGTAAACAGAATTAGCGTAAGAGGTTTGACATGCGACATAAGAATTGTGGAAAAGGTTTAAGCCGCTCCAGCAGCCATCGTAAGGCCATGTTCCGTAACATGATGGTTTCTGCTTTGCGTCACGAAACAATCAAAACAACGGTGCCTAAGGCTAAAGAACTAAGAAGATTTCTTGAGCCCATGATTACCTTGGCAAAAACTGATACCTTGCACCGCCGCCGCATCGCATTTGATCGCTTGCGCGATGAAGATATCGTTAACAAATTATTTACTGACATTGCTCCTTTTTATAAAACCCGTCCAGGTGGTTACTTGCGAATTTTAAAATGCGGTAATCGTAAAGGTGATAATGCTCCAGTTGCTTTTGTACAATTAGTCGGCCGTGAGTCTCAAGACGAAACTGCTGCTTAAAGCATAGCTAAACCCAAAACCCTGGCCATTATCTAAATGCCCAGGGTTTTTTATTGTTAAAACCCTCATGTCATTAAGGAAAATAGCATGACACCACCAAAGCCACTCAGTATGGAAGAACAGCGTAAGGTTTTTTGGGAAGAAGCGAAAGCTAACTCCTTTGAGACTTTCTGTGAAGTGATCAAGCTTAATCAGACTAATAATATTGCAGCCATTGGCGATCAATTATTTGACGATTATAAAAAAATGTCAGTAGAACAGAAAGCCCAAAAAATCGAGGCCATGAAAAAAATAAACTTAAGTGAACTGGAGCTTGGTAAGTTGAATTCTACTGAGCTTGAGCTTCAAGGGGGAGGATATAGCGTTAAAGTTTCCAGTAGAAGATCTTCGGTAGGTGAAGCTCGTGGAGCATTTCTCTTAGCCCAGCTAGCTCAAATGAAGGCAAAGGGCTTAAAGATGAGCTTATATGATGCTATTGAGATCATTGCAAAGGGTCCAGAAGCTGCGAAAGCTTATCTTCTTTCATTTATTAGCAGTGTATCAATTCAGCTAACTTTGGATAATGGTCTAGAGGTAGATGCTAAGAATGTTATTCTGGAGGACGCTCAAGCATTAAATGCGGTTATTTCGCAGTTCATTTTTGACATAGAAGCTCGTGGGGTTAGCGAAAAGAAATGGATAGAGGCCTTGAAAAGGATATGGCCTGAATTTATTGATGTTATAAAACAGTCTCAACATTATGAGAAAGAAGCAAAAGAATGGAAAGCTGAGCTGCAGAGCAAATTAAGCATTAAGTTACTCGAAACAGAAATTAAGTTGGCTGCACAGGATTTATCTGAGGGTTTAGCGGGTTTAGAGAATCCTCTTCTAAATGCTAAAGTTAATGAGCTATTGCGGAAAATCGAAGAAGTTGGAAAATGGTATCCACAAGATCGTGTCCATTTAATTGAAATATTATATGCAACTAAAGCTTTAATCCAAAGTGAAGCAATAGGTAGCGGATCTTCTGCAAAAAATGATGCTATAACTAAGTATGCTCAGCTTGCCGCTAAGATCAGTCAGCAAGCGCATTGGGGTAAAGCAATAGCCAGTGCTATGTTGGCCATAATTGGTACGTGTTTAGTCGGTTTATGTATTGCCTCAGGTGTGGGTGCTATAGCTTTGCCAGTTTTAGCGTGGGGAATGAGCTATGTCGTTGGTGCTGGCGCATTAGGCAGCTTAGCATCCATAGTGGGCTTTAGTTTATTTGCAAGAGAAGCAAAGCGTAATCAAGCTATGCGAGAAGTCGCTGAGCGCAGTGCTGCGATTCGCGACGAAGCGAAAAATTTGCGCTGCCACGGCAATTAACACAGTACGGTCATTTTAACGCTCAACCTTGTCAACCAGAGCCTTGCGAAGCGCTCAAGGCATGGGATCCAGGTTTTATGTCGCTGTCATTATGAATGTAGCCATGTGCATCCTGAACGCAGTGAAGAATCTGATGAGCTACTTATAAGGTTTTGAGATCCTTCCCCCTACAGGTGTCAGGATTGTAAGTAAGGAAACTGGTATATTCTCCCTCTAAGAGGGGCCATGAGGAAAAAATCCTCATGGCACGATCGTGGGAGACCGTCTCAGGATTGGTTTTAAAACAACCGTAGTCATCATGGTCCCCTAGATCAACCTCGAGGCGTTTGAATGGTTGCTTGGACTTAACGTCCGCTTACAATCCAAAATATTAAACTCTCAAGGACTCTAAAATGTATCATTTTTTTATTGGTATTGATATTAGCAAAGATAGTTTTGTTGTGGCTGTACATGGAACAAATAAAGCCGTG
>CAZXFO010000114.1:0-2564 GCA_964639745.1 uncultured Coxiellaceae bacterium
GTTGTTTGCCTTAAAGGGCGCTTGCACTTATATGAAGGCACTGCTTATGAAACTGTGCAGCTACTAATTCGCATTCTTAAACATTTAGGATGCGAAACAGTAATTATTACTGGAGCTTCAGGTTCATTACGCCCTGAAGTGGGGCCTGGTAGCTTGATGGCTATTAGCGATCACATTAATTTCCAGCCGGGTAACCCATTAATTGGTCCCAATGATGAATCTGTAGGGCCGCGTTTTGTCAGTTTAGAAGACGCTTATGATAGTGATTTACGTGCCACACTAATCAGAACCGGCTCTAAGCTTGGTTATAACATAAGTGAAGGCGTGTATTTGGCTACCATGGGACCTGTATTTGAAACACCCGCAGAAATTCGTGCTTTTCGAACCTTAGGTGCTGATGCAGTCGGCATGTCTGTTGTACCTGAAGTGATATTGTCACGCCATGCCGGGATGCGAGTAGTTGGCATTGCAGGCATCACTAACTTAGCGGTTGGTATGAGCAAAGAAAAGGTTACTCATGATGTAACTTTAAGTCATAGTGCTCAATTGGCGCGTAGCCTTGCTAAACTGATCCCTGCATTTGTGAAGGAAATTGAGAGTGGATTTTGATTCATTAATCCGTTTTGTTGATTTTACCAGCTTAAATGAAGACGATACCCCAGACAGCATAGCTGAGTTTTGTAAGAAACCAGCTGTGCAAAATGGCCAGGTAGCAGCAGTTTGTGTATATCCTCGGTTTGTAAAGCAAGTAGTAAATTCTATTCCTGCTTCAGTGAAAGTCGCCACAGTCGCGAATTTTCCTGGTGGCGATTCTGCTTTAGCAGATGTTCTTGCTGAAATTAAAAAAAGCCTTGATGATGGTGCCCATGAAATAGATGTGGTGTTACCTTACCAACTTTATTTACAAGGCAAGCATCAAGAAGCTTGTGATGTTATTGCTGCATGTAAGACAGCATGCGGGGCGCATATTTTAAAAGTTATTTTAGAAACGGGTGCCTTTCCAGGTGCTGCGCTGATACAAACTGCCGCTTCTCAGGTCATAGATGCTGGCGCTGATTTTGTTAAAACTTCTACAGGCAAATTTAATCCTGGCGCAACGCTCGAAGCAGCGCAAGCAATACTTTCAGCCATTAAATGCAGTTCAAAGCCAGTTGGCTTAAAGGTTGCTGGAGGGGTAAGAACTCTAGAACAAGCTGAAGCTTATTTTAAATTGGCACAGCAAGTATTGGGCCAAAACTGGCCAACTCCTCAAACTTTTAGAATCGGCAGCAGTCGTATTGGTGCTTAACTAGAGTATTTGGCCAACACTAAACTATAGTAAGTAAAAGACATTAAACTATAGTAAAATGTTATCATTAAACTATAGTAATTAGGGTAAGATTATGGCTGTACCTCATCATCAACTGCTATCTAACTCCTTGAAAATTTGCCAAAATAAGACAGTGAGAGGCGTACTTCGTGCTCAGGATATCTCTAGGGTCCACCTTGTTCGGCTCATTAAAAATGGCTGGCTTACTCCTATAATTCGAGGCTGGTATCTGCTCAAACAACCCATCGCAAAAGAAGGTGAAAGCACGAATTGGTATAGTTCGTTTTGGGACTTTATAGCGGTTTATTTAGAGTATAGGTTCGGCTCCGATTATTGCTTATCAGCGAATGATTCGTTGGCTGTTCACTTAGGCTCAACCACAATTCCTAAGCAGTTACTTGTGATGGTGAAAAGAGGCGGCAGCCTTTTAGTAAAGCTTCCTTTTAATACTTCCCTCATGATTTATAAAGAAACAAAAACATTCCCTAAATCTGCGCAGCAAAAAAATGGAATTAACATTATGCCCTTGCCACTAGCGCTTCATAGAGTTTCTGCCCAATACTTTAAAACTAATCCATATGATGCTGAAGTCGCGCTAAAAATGGTAGATCAATTAGAACTTTCAAAAGAATTGCTAAGCGGGAGTAATATTGCTGCCGCAGGGCGCATCATCGGCGCTTATTTTTTTATGAAAGAAAAACAAAAAGCCGAGCAGCTATTAGACAGCTTGGCTGCTGCGGGATACCAAGTAGAGGTGGTTAATCCTTTTTTAATAAGAGCGCCACTATTAGCGAGCTATCCACGTATTCAATCACCTTATGCTGCAAGAGTTTCAATGATGTGGCAACAAATGCGGAGCACAATTATAGAGCTTTTTCCGAAAGATCTGGGTATTCCTAAAAATAAAAAAAACTATTTTGATACTTTAGAAAAGATTTATGTGAATGATGCTTATAATTCATTATCTATAGAGGGGTATGAAGTCACTGAAAATCTAATTAAGCAAATAGCAGAAAACAAATGGAGCCCTGAGCAGTCAGTAGATGATAAAAATCAACTGAATGCGATGGCAGCTAAAGGATATTTGCAAGCATTTAAAGCTGTGAAACAAAGTATTGAGCGAATTTTCCTAAACGAAAATCCAGGGGATATTATTAAAGAAGATTTGCATAAATGGTATGCCGCTTTATTTTCTGCAGTGGTCAGGGCTGGAATACTTGAGCCTCAGCATTTGGCAGGTTATCGATCTCATCAG
>CAZXFO010000115.1:0-3255 GCA_964639745.1 uncultured Coxiellaceae bacterium
CATCTTGTATCCCTGTATTCATACCTTGCCCACCCGCTGGGCTGTGAATATGTGCTGCATCACCAGCCACGAACACCCTATCTTTACTATATTGAGTTACACCACGATGATGGATATGGTAACGACTTATCCATTTAGGATTTGTTAACTTAATGGGTATGCGCACAGCTTTTTTAAGATACTTTTCAATGTCAGCTAATTTTGGCGTTTCTTGCAGGATAGTTTTTTCAGAGCGAGGAGTAGTTGACTTAATTACAATGACCCGACTAAGTGCTTCCCCTTTGAGCGGCAGGTAGATAGCAAGATGATTTTTGTGCATAAATATTTTGGCAAAATCAAAGTCTAGAGCCCAATTAATTTGACAATCAGCCAAGATAAAGTCTCGGGGATAAATACCTCCTTCAAAATTTAAATTTAGACCATGACGTATGAGGCTATGAGCGCCATCCGCACCGAGTAAGTAAAGACTACGAATTTCTTCGCATTGATTATTTTGACTCTGTGTTGTTACCGTCACGCCGTGACTGTCTTGTTCAAAGTTAATTACTTTGGTGCCGTACTCAACTTTGACTCCCCTTTGTTGTAAATATTTCACCAACAGCGCTTCGATTTCAGATTGGGGGAGCGTTAAAATAAATGAGTATGGCGATGTGTTTGTTCCTATATCACTTAAATTGATTTCAGCTTTCTGGTAGCCATTTACATAAAGCTTGACACCCAATGCAATAAGACCAGCTGCAATAAACTCATCTATAAGCCCAATTTTTTGTAAAAGTTCCATCGTTCGTGCATGAATTACAAAAGCACGTGATTCATGAGCATGCTGCTCATTCTGGTCAAAAATACGAAAACTGATACCACACTGCTGTAATAGCAATCCTGCCATTAGACCAGTAGGGCCAGCACCTACTATGATGACATCAATGTCTTTTTTCACCATCTTGAGGTTCCATATTTAAGACATATTATCTATTATTTTTGATCATCCTTAATTGCTCTAAGCAAAGCACTGCCTAATGTAGTCTCAAAATTAGTACTGCTTGATGATCTTGGCTGTTGCTTAGGTTGAGATATTCGTGGTGTTGAAGCTTGGCCGGGAGCTTCGTTAAGGCGCATGCTAAGCTGAATTCTTTTACGTATCAAGTCAATCTCTATTACTTTAACTTTAACAATATCCCCTACTTTTACAACTTCGTTAGGATCTTTAACAAACCTGTCAGCTAGCACAGAAATATGTACCAAACCATCATGATGAACACCAATATCAACAAAGGCACCAAAATTGGCAACATTAGTAACTACGCCTTCTAGAATCATGCCAGGCTTCAGATCACTTAGTGTCTCAATGCCTTCTTTGAACACGGCCGTTTTGAATTCAGGCCGGGGGTCACGTCCTGGTTTTTCTAACTCACGTAAAATATCAGTTACGGTTGGGATACCGAAGTTTTCATCAGTGTAATCAGTTGGCTTAAGACCCTTAATCAGGCTAAAATTACCCATTATCTCATTTAAAGTTTTCCGCTCACGAGATAAGATTCTTTCAACTACTGAGTAAGATTCGGGATGAACAGCTGAGGAATCGAGAGGGTTTTCACCATTTATAATTCTCAAAAATCCTGCTGATTGCTCGAAAGCTTTGTCACCGAGCCTTGGTATTTTCTTTAGTTGCTGTCTATTTTTAAATTGGCCGTTATTATCGCGATATTCAACAATATTACGGGCAACCGATTCATTCAAACCAGCCACACAAGTTAATAAGGGAATTGATGCCGTATTTACATCTACACCTACCGCATTTACACAATCTTCCATAACTGCATGCAAAGTTCTTGATAATTTAAATTGGTTGACATCATGTTGATACTGACCAACGCCGATTGATTTTGGATCAATTTTAACTAACTCTGCTAATGGGTCCTGCAAACGGCGGGCAATTGAAACAGCTCCGCGGTATGAAACATCTAATGTAGGAAACTCTTTAGCAGCAATTTCAGAGGCAGAATACACAGATGCCCCCGCTTCAGATACTACTACACTTGTTAGTTTTAATTCTGGGTGACGGCTCTTTAAATCTGTAACTAGCTTATCTGTCTCACGTGAAGCTGTGCCGTTACCAATACTAACTAACTCCACTTTGTGCTGCTTACAAAGAGCTGCTAATGTCTTGATTGATTCATTCCATTCATCACGAGGGCTATGTGGAAAAATAACAGTATGCGCTAATAGCTTTCCAGTATCGTTGACTACAACGACTTTTACTCCAGTACGAATTCCTGGATCAAGGCCCATAGTGACCCTTGAACCTGCAGGCGCAGCCATTAATAGATTTTTTAAATTTTTGGAAAAAACTTTTATAGCCTCATCACCAGATCTTTCTTGTAAATCCACCATCAACTCTACAGAAAGCTTTAAGAATAATTTGACGCGCCATGTTAAGCTAACAGTTTCTAATAACCAGCCATCAGCATTTCTTCCCTTATTGGTGATATTAAATTGCTCAGCTATCATATTTTTACACAGGCTTTCTTCTGCTTCTTCAAGAATTAGGGTTAAGCGCAATACTTCCTCATGTTGGCCTCGAAATAAAGCCAACGCACGATGAGAGGGAATTTTTTTAATTGCTTCTTGATAATTAAAATAGTCAGCAAACTTATTACCTAATTCTTCTTTTCCTTTAACTACTTCGCTTTTAATTACTCCATGCTCGAAAATAAATGCTCTTAGATTGCCCAATAAATCTGCGCGTTCAGAGAATAATTCCATTAAAATTTGTCGAGCACCTTCTAAAGCTTCTTGCACATTAGGGACGTTTTTCTCAGTGCTTATAAATTGCTCGGCTAACTGCTGGGGATTTTGCGATGGGTCGGATAATAATTGTAGTGCTAACGGTTCGAGCCCTGCTTCTTTAGCTATTTGTGCTTTGGTACGGCGTTTAGGCTTATAAGGGAGATACAAATCTTCTAGGGTTGCTTTATTATCTGTCTCTAATATGCTTTTTTCCAATTCAGGTGTTAGTTTATCTTGTTCACTAATACTTTTTAAAATAGTTTGTTTTCTCTCTTCAAGCTCACGCAAATAGCGTAATCTTTCTTCTAAACCACGCAACTGAGTATCATCCAGACCGCCGGTGACCTCTTTACGATAACGAGAAATAAATGGGACAGTAGCTCCACCGTCTAAAAGCTCAATTGCTGCTCGTACCTGTACTGGTTTCACGCCTAATTCTGCTGCAATTTTTAGTATAATATCCATTTT
>CAZXFO010000116.1:0-4078 GCA_964639745.1 uncultured Coxiellaceae bacterium
CATTTATCTCAGGAAAGAATCGTACCGAACTCATAACATACCCTCCACCAGTGGTAAAACTATACTCTAACTCGTTTATTTATTAAAGCGTGGCGCAGATGACACCTCCGCGTTTTCTTCCTGGCTAACCTTTTGGTCTGCAGCCTGCACTAGGATTGAAGAACGCCCGCCTCTTTGTGAAATGATTTTCCCGCGCGGCGGCAAGCTTTCTACTATTTTTTTGGCCGCTTCATTATCTGGTTTTTTTAATTCCTCATTCAGCCACGAATTAAAAGCGGCTCTCGTTTTTTCTTGAACCAGATGAGGCCCGCCCAAACTGAGCTGCTTGGCAACCACTGGGCCAAAATGCTCCATAGGCCATTTAGGGTGAATAGGAAAAACAAACTTAGGCAAAGCTTTTTCTAACAAAAATTGTGCGATTGCTTGAGCACCATCGCATTCATAGGCGCCGCCATTCATAAAGAAAACCACCCCGCCTAATTTAGAGGGTGGATAAGGGTTTCTAGCTTCGGAGGCATGCTGAAATAATTTCAGCAAATGCGGCATTGATTGCAGCATTTTATCATTCTCTAAGTCACTATAAAGAGACTCGAGCGGAGTTATCTTACCTCTTACATAATTACCTTCGCTAATTCTTTTACTGATTTCTTCTAGAATGTCTGCATCGTCTGGCTTAATTACATCTAGCTCTCGCCCTAGTTTCATTTCCCATAAAACTTTTTCTAACTCAAAACGTGCTTTTTTAAACGCTGCATTTTCATCAGCATAATCTGCCCCAGCCATTGCCATAAACTCTTTATTCGCATCCGGAAATCGCTTCTGAATTTCTTGCATAAAGTTCGAATCAAACCCCAGCAGGAACTGATCCATATCACTGACTATAGGAAGTATGCTGTTGCCATATCTCGTGCCATATATTAAAAACGGCTTAAATTCCTCTTCTTGGGCGGGCTTATATAATTTTTTAAAATCTTGGCCGGCGACCAATTCAAATGAAGGCGCATCTCCGCTTTCTTCGAATTGATCCCACCACTCTGGCCTTGCGATCGGCATGCGCCAAGCTTTTACATCAATCTCAATGGCTTCTAAGCTTTTTATTTTTTGGGGCTCCACCCCTTCGTTTAACTTGATTTTAAAAACGTCTCCTTTAATCGCATTTGGCAGATCGCCAGCGTGGCGGAAGCAGAGCTCATTATTTTTTAAACTCACCAGTTCAAAGTCTTTGCTTTCAATGCCTTTGACCACTTCATATAAGGAAACATTTAAATGGGTGAAAGGCTGATTTTTTGGAATATCACCTTCTTTGCGTTCCTTCGGTTTCCATTCATTATTATTCTTTTCCCAGCCGGTATAACGTGGATCTACGCAAACACTATCTCGAGCTGTTGTTCTTTCGATGTTAAAACTTTTAGCTTGCACGGTGCCTGGCTTTGGAAAAGCACTCCTGCGCCGTGCTCGCTGATCGGTTGCCGCTTCCGCCCTAATACCACAAAGCGTGACATGAGAATCTGCTCGCATCTCAGCAAAAGCACCGGGAGGAATGCCTCGGGTACGAATGATTCTGCTTTCATTAGAATCAAATTTAAGCTCTGCAGGCTGCTCAGACAGCTTGGTAAAGCTCCGCATGCAACTCTCCTCCGGCTTTTAAAGCTATACATTAAATATAGCAGCTGGAATGATTCGCATTCTTTATCGGGCTAAATAAATAGAGTTATTTATCAATGCCTTATATGAGCACCCTGCCATACGCCTCTTAAGTATAGGCTGCCCCGCCAGCAAAGGGGTCAGATTGACTAGCAGCATAAACCTGGATCCCACGCCTGCTTCGCAGGCTCTGGATGACAGTGCTGAGGGTCTAGATCTTATTAGCAGTAGAGTTATTCTCTTCAATCACGACATCAATAGGATCAAGCTGATTCTTTACTTGTTCTAATTCACTAAAATCAGTTTCAATTTGTTCTATTAGTTTTTTTAATCAGTTTCAATTTGTTCTATTAGTTTTTTTAATTCTTCACAAAACCGCTTCTCTTTCTCGAGCGCTGCGAGCTCGTCTTGTGCAGGCTTCTCTTCATTACGCTCACTTTCTTCTGGGGAATTAATTGCATCCTGATACAAAGCAACATCTTCTTTAAGGTACCGCAAAGTTACATGAAGAGAGTTGGCATAAACTATTACTGGACAATGCTTTTTAATCTCATTGCGATAATGGCTTAAAAATGCATAGTTCTGTGTTACGTCGGATAAAAGACTTAAGCGTGTATCAATACTTTCCTCTGGTTTATATCGCTTTTCCCATAAGTTTTCGCTGATACGCTGATACTTGAGCTCCCCAGCTTTTTCTTTGTATTTTTCGATGGCAACAAGAAAATCTTTAATCTTCTTTAGTGCTTCATCTATCTCTGGAAAAAAACGTACCGAACTCATCTCATACCCTTTTAAATCTTATTAGCAGATTTATTCTCTTCAATCACAACGTCAATGGGGTCAATTCTTATATCTTTTACTTTTTCTAATTCATTGAGATCAGACTCAATTTGTACAATTAGTTTTTCTAAATTTTCACAAAGCTCTTCTTCTTTCTTCAATTCTTCCTCTTTTTTTAGCTTTTCTGCGGGTTCCAGTTTTTCAGATTCGAGCTCCTTTTTCCGAGAGTCTAGTGCGCTTTGGTAAAGCTCTATATCTTGGGTAAGATACAGCAATGCTTCATGCAGAGGCTTAGCATATATCCGAACTGGATACTTATTTTTAATGTGCATCATACAGAGACTAATTTCTGTTTGGATATTCGACACATCAGCCAATAAATCTAAACGGGTATCTACACTACTCTCTGGTGAAAATCTTTTTTCCCAGAGGCTTTCACTAATTTTTTGATATTCATTTTGGTCTTTACTTTCCGCATGATTTTTATATTTTTCTATGGCGACAAGGAAATTTCTTATTCTCTTAATTGCCTCATTCATTTCAGGAAAAAATCTCACCGAACTCATCACATGCCCTTTAAATCTTATTAGCGGTAGAGCTACTCTCTTCAATCACAACATCAATAGGATCGAGCTGATTCTTTACTTGTTCTAATTCACTAAAATCAGTTTCAATTTGCTCTATTAGTTTTTTTAATTCTTCACAAAACTGCTTCTCTTTCTCGAGCGCTTCAAGCTCGCCTTGTGTAGGCTTTTCTTCATTATTCTCGCTTTCTTTTGAGGAATTAATTGCATCTTGATACAAAGCAACATCTTCTTTTAGGCAGCGCAATGCCTTATGCAATACTTCAGCATAAATTAATACTGGGGAATGCTTCTTGATTTCATCGCGATAATGGCTTAGAAGTGCGTAATTCTTGGTTATATCCGACAAAAGACTTAAACGTGTATCAATGCTTTCATCTGGCTTGCAGCGCTTTTCCCATAATCCTTCACTGATTTTTTGATATTCACTGATACTTGCTTTTTGTTTATAGCTTTTTACCATAGCATGAAAGCTGAGGATTTTCTCAAGCGCTTCATTTATCTCAGGAAAGAATCGCACCGAACTCATCACATGCCCTTTTAAAACTTATTAGTGGTAGAGTTATTCTCTTCAATTACAACATCAATTGGATCAATTCTTATATCTTTTACTTTTTCTAACTCATTGAAATCAGCTTCAATTTGCACGATTAGTTTTTCTAAATTCACACAAAGCTCTTCTTCTTTTTTCAATTCTTCCTCTTTTTTTAGCTTTTCAGTAGGTTCCAGTTTTTCAGATTAGAGCTCCTTTCTCAGAGAGTCAAGCGCTCTTTGATATAATGCAATATCTTGCTTAAGAAAGCTCAATGTATTATGCAAGGGCTTGGCATATATTCGTACGGGGTACTTTTTCTTAATATGATCAAGACATAGACTAATTTCTGAATAGATGTTTGTAACATCGCTTAACAAATCCAAGCGAGTATCTACATTGCTTTCCGATGGGAATCTTTTTTCCCAAAGAGCTTCGCTTATTTTTTGGTATTCATTGTTATGTTTGCTTTCGACATAATTTTTATATTTCTCAATTATGACAAGGAAAATTTTAATTTCCTTAAGCGCTTCATTTA
>CAZXFO010000117.1:0-2943 GCA_964639745.1 uncultured Coxiellaceae bacterium
GCACCTGATATGGGCTCAGCTAAAGAAGCTGTCGCTTACTTAAAAACGGTACATGCTCTTGTCCGCTATCTCGACATATGTGATGGCAATATGCAAGAAGGTTCTTTCCGCTGTGATGCCAACGTTTCTGTTCGTCCTAAAGGTGAAAAGAAATTAGGTACACGCACCGAGCTTAAGAATATTAATTCATTCCGCTTTGTAGAACGCGCTATCAATTATGAAATTGAGCGACAAATAAGCATCTTAGAAAATGGCGGTAAAATTAACCAAGAAACACGCCTGTACGATGCCAATAAAAATGAAACCCGCTCAATGCGCAGCAAAGAAGAAGCCAATGATTATCGTTACTTCCCCGACCCCGATTTACTACCGGTAGCCGTCACAGAAGAGATGATTAAAAAGGTCCAAGATCATATGCCTGAATTGCCTTCTCAAAAACGTGAACGCTTCATATCACAATATGGTTTGAGTGCATACGACGCTAGTATTTTAATATCCAGTAAAGAGCTCGCTGATTACTTTGAAACTGTTGCCAAAGATGCAGGGAATCAACCCAAATTAGCTGCTAATTGGGTCATCAGTGAATTATTAGGCGCTCTCAACAAGAATGATCTTGAGATCACTCAATGCCCAATTCCCGCTTCGCAGCTAGCTAAATTAGTTAAGCGCATCGATGACAACACCATATCAGGTAAAATTGCTAAGGCTGTATTTGAGTCATTATGGAGCGAAGCACAAGATGTAGATTCCATCATTGAAAAACAAGGCTTAAAACAAGTAACTGATTCTGGAGCCATTGGGCAAATGATTGATAAAGTGTTAGCTGCCAATCCTGATAAAGTTGCTGAATACCGTTCAGGAAAAGACAAGCTCTTTGGATATTTTGTCGGGCTCTTGATGAAAGAATCTCAAGGCAAGCTAAATCCTCAACAGCTAAACGATTCACTTAAAGAAAAGTTGAAGGGATAAGATAAATGCCATACTGAGCGCCTCACTGTCATCCCAGTCCCAAAGGGGCTGGGATAAACTCCAGCTGGGATCTGAGGAAGTAGCTATCTCTCACCTCACCCGTTTGATCACTGCAAACCCTAAACCTGCGAATAGCAAAATCGGCAATGAAGCTGCTAAAAATGGTGGAAACTGAAAAATGATGCTTAGTTGGCCCAAAAATGCGTTGCATAAATAAAAAATAAATCCCATCACAATACCTAACAAGATACGCAACCCCAGCATAGTAGAACGCGGCGCACTCAATACAAATGGCACGGCTAAAAACAACATAATGATAATAGCCAAAGGCTGCATAAGCCTTTGCCAGAATGCTAATTTAAATTGACCTGCTTGCAACCCATTAGCAACGAGATGATTTGAAAATTTTGAAAGCTTTATTAAAGACATTTCCTCGGGCTCAACAATACCTATATTTAATAAGCTAGGATTCAAAGTAAAATTCCAGATATCTTGAGCAACAATAACACTTTGGGTATTATTTTTAGATAAAAAATTTGTTTTCTCAACATCTCGTAGTACCCATTTCCCTTCTTGAAGATCCATAGCATTAGCATGATAAGTTGCAATAAGCTGGTGATCAGCACCAAACTGATAACGAGTGACCCCTTCCAAATGGTGACGCCCAACAACTCGATCTATATGAAAAAAATCATTACCTTCATGGAGCCACATCCCTGAAATTGTTACTACAGCTTGCCCATTGTTTTTAGCATTCTGTTTTCGAATAGCAGCCTTATGATCTAACGAAGGAGCAATCCCCTCCCCAATTAACATCATAAATAGTACTAATAATAAAGCGCTATACATCATAGCCTTCATGATACGAGCAAGAGAAAACCCCGCGCTGCGAATTATCATCAATTCTTGATGAGCAGTTAACATACCTAAGCCGATAATGCCGCCCAACATAATCAACATGGGTGAAAATAAATAGAGATTATGTGGCATTCTCAATGCTACGTAGATTATTGCTTGAGCGAAATTATATTCACCTCTTCCGATATCTTGCACTTCTCCTAGCAGAGTAACAAAGAAAATCAATGCAAACATAACTGCTAACACCATCAAAGAAGAAGTTAGTATGTACTGAATAATGTAGCGATTAAATATTTTAATCATCAAGCCGTTAACCTAGAGCGAATTAAAAACACTGCTGTTATTAACAATAATAAATGAACCCACCACATGCCAATATAGGGAGGCATCACACCAACTTCAATCCAATGTCGCGCAACAAAAAGCAAATTAACATAGATAGTATAGATAATTAACGCTGGTATAGCCATTAAATAACGCCCTTGCCGTGGCTTGACTTGGCTTAGGGGCAATACGACAAGAGCTAACAATACAGGGGCAAGCGCAAGCGAACAGCGCCATTGAAATTCAGCTGCATAGGCCGGCTTATGATATTCCTTCCATAAGCGAAATGTTGGAATGCCTTCTTGCACCTCCCTGCCACTAACGAAAGTTGCATCAGGAATATGCACAGCATATTTTTTAAATTGAATAATTTTATAGTCATTTTGCCCAGGCATACCATCGTAGCGAAAGCCATTAGTAGCTACTACAAAATGCTCTTTTAAGATCCGATCATAATAAGGAGCCCCTTGAGCAGCAGAAATCACCACTTGTCCAGCCTGCTCGTTTACTGGCTTTTTCTCTTCAGCAATAAAGATATTCTCAGCGCGCTTATGCCGTGCGGAAACTCTTTCAACATAAATAACCCTTCTTCCATCGTTACTCACCTGAAACCGACCAGGCATTAATGTGTTTAAAATATTCTCTTCTGTCATTCCTTTAGCAATAAGCCGACTTTTCTCCGCTGCTAACCAAGGGTTCAACCACATCGCGAGCCCCATTACGATAGCAGCAATGAGGAAGGCCAATGGGATTGTCATCATTAGTAGTTTTTTTGAGCTATAGCCTGAAACA
>CAZXFO010000118.1:0-3734 GCA_964639745.1 uncultured Coxiellaceae bacterium
ATGAAAAATATTTTTGTATAAAGAGCTAGCTACAAAATTGTCAATTAACCCTACTGCATGATAATGCAGAATAAAAAATAAGCTCTGAGCAAATAAGCTGAGAATAGTTAAGACTGCGGCAACTGTTAAGGTTGAAGAGCGCGAAGCTAAATACATAAGTGATTAATATCCTTCTGCTCTTATAAAAGAGCAGAAAATAATATTATTTATCGGAGGTGCTGGCCTTTGTGGAATCTGCTCCAGGCTCAGATGAGCCAGTGGAGGCAGTGTTTTTAGTGGGTATGTCACTCAAGGACAAAGGTATTTTGTGTTCCATTCCTCCTAATTGTAAAGTCACCCCTTTTTGGTCGATGGCTGTAACTTTAGAACCATCTGAAGGCAAAATATCCCCTACTGTTACATTAAAATAGCTACCTTGATAGCCAATTACGGCATGCCACTGATCCTGTTCCATTGAAACAGAATAAACGACGTATGAATTTTTTATCGCTGGTTGTTCAGCGGATGATGGGGCACCTGGTGGTGGAGTTGAAGAGCCACTCGCTGTTGAAGGAGGCGGCGTAGTAGGAACTGCAGGTGGTGGTGTTAAAGTCGAAGTAATACTTTTTTCTGCTGTGACCGTGGCCAATTTAGCTGTCACTATCGCTTGGTTGGTTTCGGCGATTTCTTTCTGTATTTTCAACATTTGCAATTCATTAATAGCAGAAACATATTTATTTTGCTCACGTGCCTGCTGTGCTGATAGAGTTGTGATTGGCGGAACCGTTTCTGGCGCTGGCTTAGACAAAATAGGAGATTGCGTTGGAGCAGCTGCAGGACTATGTGGCACCGCAGGCACATTGGCTGCTGGCTTAATTCCGCCATTAGCTATATTTGGCGATGCAGCATTGCCAACGTTTGGCGCATTAGATGATAAAGCGGGTTTACTAGGGGCACTTGCTACAATCTTGTCATTACTACCGCTGCTGCCACGGAAAAGCCCGATGACCTGCCATATTATAACCCCAGCAATAATTAAAAAAATTAATGCTGAAACTTTTTGCCGTGCAGGCATATTCGCAAAGCGATTATCTACTTCACTCATTATTAGCTTCCTAATGCTTGTAGATTAATGGTTCCAGTTAATCCATGCGGCGTAACTGTTGTCGATAAACTTTTTAACACTAAAGGCAACTCTTTCAGTTGCTCAGAAACTATTATAACTGTTTCTGGAGAAACTTCCGTAAAACTTATAAGAATATCAGCTTCATTGTAAGAAGATCTATTCTTATAACTGCCTATACGCATATTGTTTCCAGGGAGAATAATTAACAGCCTGTCTACCAAGCTGCTAATTACACGATCGAGAGGATAAATACGGGTTGGTAGCTGGCGTTTTGGTAAATCATCAACAGCTAGTGTTAACGCATACCCATTATTGCTTACATTTACCGTTGCATTATTTTTTTCTGCCCATTGATATAGCATTTCAGTTGGGGCCCCAGAAGACTGGACTTTAACATTTAGCTTTCCGTCAGAATATTGAGCTTGGGTAACCGACCATCCTGGTATTCCGAGCACCGGCATTAATCTAAATAAAGCTGCTCTAGCCTCGATATCAGGAGCGATAGATAACAGAGTTTTATTGAAATCCAAGTATGGGTTTTGAGGAGGGGGCACTTCCACAATTACCGGCATTTTTTTCTTTTGCATATTTACATAAGAATATCCCATCCAAGCAACGCCTAAAATTACTGCAACAGCCATGACTTCTTTGACAGGAAAAACGCCTATACCATGCTGCCGTAGCATTACATCAATTAATTGCAGCTGGTAAGCTTTTACCGCTGGTAAATTATCAAATAAAGGGCCATCTAGTTCATTAAATAATTTTATTGAGGCGGAATCTAGGGAAAACTTTCCTTCCATAGGTTCTGGGCTTATGGGGACATCCCCGTAAATATAGATTTCAAAATTATTCTTTTGCGTAGTAAAAATTACTAGCTCTTCAGGAATAGTTTCTACTGGAAATACACCGTCTAAATATACAACGCCATTTTTTACTATTACGAGGTATGCTTCAGTAGTATCAGGTACAGCTTCGCAATAAATGAGGTCTTGGGGTTTTTTAAAATAATGCCAGACACATTCGCCAAAAAGGTAACCTGCATCATGGGAGAACGCCACTTCAAATTGCGCAAGCCCTCGGCGCTGCAGAGCCATATACTCACCGTATTGTGAGCTCAGCTGCAGAATATCATTTTTTAACAGGTTCTTACGCTTCGAGATAACATCGCGGTAGGATGGAATAACAAAACGCTCACCCCCTTCACGCTGCAAGTACGCCATTAGCTTGTTCCGTGCTGATTCAATATATATGGCGTAACTAGAATAACAGTTTCATTATTTGTTTGAGCAGAGGCTTTACCACCCAATTCTTGGACGTTAAAAAGCTGCATAGCGCCCGTTTGATTTTGAATTTGACGCAAGCCAGATAAAACTAAAGTTTGGCCTGTAGTCAAGACACTGCGCTGGTTAAAGAATTTTTCAGTAACATGCGGAGATTGGATAATGTAAGAGCTTTGAGCACATGATCCCGCTGTTGTTCCGCTCTGTGCGCACAGAGTAGCAATACCTTGGTTTTGCGATAAATCGACGTTGACTTGAATATATACCTTCTCACCCAAAATTTTAGGCAATACATACAAGGTCAAGCCTGTCACCAAAGTGCCGGGGGTAATTTGCGATGTAATAGTACTGACGTTATTAACAGTTTGGCTACCTGAAGATCCCCCTGTTGATGGAACTGAAGTGTTAGAAACGCTTTGTATATATTGTTCAGTATTAACAATACGGATTGCTGAAACCTGGTTGTTCATACATACAACCCTTGGCTGAGCTACTACCGATACTTTACCTTGCTGACTTAATGCATTTACAACAGCAGATAATAAATTAGTTTCACCAGCAGCGAATGCTGTCTGAGTAGCATTGCTTGGGGCTAATCCCATGCTGGGCATAGTACCTGACAAAGGCTGAATGGTTAAAGGCGTCCCGTAATTTGCTGCCAAAGCAAAATTAGAGTGAGCAAAGGCGTTTTGTAGAATTTCCCAATTAATTCCCCAGTTAAAATCATTACGTAATGTCACATCCAAGACTTCGATTTTTACAAAAACCTGCTGTGATAAGCTTTTATTCAGGTTACGAATATATTGTCCAACCAAATCAACATTCGTCGGTTTATCCCTAACAGTTACGCTGGTTGCAGATTGCGAGACAAAAACTTTGCCATCTTTAGATAAAAGTTGCTTCACTGTTTCTTCTACGTCTTTCCAAACAGACAGTGATGACCCCTTTAGACTGCTATATTCTTGTGCAGAAGAGTCTGTTGACCCCCCACCAGTAGTTGACGAACCACCCCCAGCACTACTACCTGAAGATTGGCCCATTAAATAATCGGATGTGCCCGGCATAAAGGCAATGCTATAAGTACGTGTGACATAAGACTGCCAGTATATGGTGTTGCCGTGGGTAATATTAAAAACATAACCGCTTTTTGCAGCAAGTAATTCTAAAGCGCCTTTTACAGTTCCGGTATAATTTAAACTTAGGATAGTGGAAGAATCTAAGCCGCTTTGGAATTTAGTTAAAACGTTTTTATCGGCTGCATTAGAAATAACTCGAGCAAAATAAGAAAAAGGCAGCTGATCGCCGCGTATAACGATTGAATTTTTTAACCAGTCTGGCTGTTTTTC
>CAZXFO010000119.1:0-2898 GCA_964639745.1 uncultured Coxiellaceae bacterium
AATGATTCAATACCAGACAGATTAGTAAAATCTGTTAACTCAATATATAACGAATGGAAAAAAAGATTCCAAAATAATCCAGAAATTATTGTCACATATAAAGAACCATATTTTATAGGTAAAGGAATATTAAAAGTTAACTCTGGATTAGTCGAAATAAGAGACTTTGCTAAACACACTAATGATCAATCACTACTCGATTTATTTTCTGCAATGCAGAAGCTATTAAAAGAGACAAAACAATCATTTTACAACATACTTATTGATTCAAAGAAAATTGATTATTTCGGAAACACAAATGAAGAAGTTATTTTAAATCAAGTCGCCTTCAAACCCAGAACAATAGTCGATATTATTGAAAAGCGCCTTACCCTAGCATCAATGATTGTAAAATCATTATCGAATAGTAAAAACTTTGGAAGGACAAAATTTGCCAAAGTATTTTATTTATCGGACATGCTTTGCGGTCAAGACCTCAAAACAAAGTACTATCGCGAGGCCGCCGGCCCAATTGATTATGACGTATTATATAGTGAAAAAAACAAAATAGAGCTATTAGCAAAAAATAGAAATTACTTCACCACAAAAAAAGTTGGGGCCTTTATAAGATTTATACCTGGAGACAGAATCGATGATATTGACGACAATGTTAATGCTATATTTGGAAATGAAGCCAATAAAATTAAAAAAATAATCAGCTTATTTAAAAATCTAGATACAGAACAATCTGAAATTGTGGCAACATTATTTGCTTGCTGGAATGACTTACTCATCGAAAGAGAAGAATATGTTACTGATCAATTAATCATTAAAGAGGTTAGAAATCATTGGCATTTAAGCAAAAAACGTTTTCATGAATCAAGGCTGCTCAGCGCACTTAATTGGATGAAAAAAAATAACCTTATACCGCGAGGTATTAAAGGACATACCCATATTAAATCAAAATAGCATTAGGGGTTTTTCTTATAATCTTAAACTTAAAATTTCCCTCATTACTCGAATCATTACTTGAAAATTCGAGCATTCCTAAATCACATAGATGGTTACAATAAGCTCGTACAGTTTCTTGCGGGGATGGCATATTGCCAAAAGCATCAGGCGGGACAAGATCAGGGAAATATTTTGCTGATTCTTGCAATCTTTCAAGACAGCGAGGAACATTGCAGTAATTTTTAATATGCCTAACAACCTCTTGAACAAAAAAATGCGACTCGCGACGATCATTGCAAATGAAAGAATGATAAATAATCATTTGCCAAATACGTCTATCGCAGCTGAAAATCCAGTCTCCGTCAGGAACATATAGATTGAGAAAATTTGGCAACATTTCCAATGAGAGATGAGAACCTTCACCGTGAGTTTGCCATACAAAACTCTTTTTCAATTCATGAATTGAATTCGCTCTATGTTGCTTATTTCGTAACATCTTTACAACTCTTAAATCTTGAGCAAGCTCTACTCTTGCGCGTTCATGAAGTGCATCATATTTTTTTTCTAACTGCTCAATCTTTACTGTCAGCCTAGTTACAAGCTCTGGATAAACGCTTTCATGGGCTTTGGCATTGTGAAGCCATTCAATGTGACTAGGATCGTTCATATATGACCAGAAAGCCTCCGAGTCAACTATATCTTCCGGTCTCAAATTGGATAGATTGATTTCTATAGCCGATATATTCGCCCTCTTTATTTTCTCAATCTTTCCATCATCCACTTTATGTCGATAATAAATTTCAATGATAAGATGGGTGCCTTCTTTTGCTGCCAAAATATCGGCTTTCATCCCATGCAAGCTTATTTCAGCTTGCACAGAGTCAAAATAAGCAATCGTAGGATTTGGTAAACAGACTTTACTTTCCTTATGGTTGTGTCCCTTAGAATCTTGTTTTGATGCAGTACAAACATATCTTGGGAGTGTTATCTGCCTCTTATCCCTTATCATCTGCTTAGCTGCTAAATGGATAGCGCTTTCTAATCCACCCTTACACTCCTTAATACCCTTATGTCGAAAATGGTGCTGTTTTACACCGCCCTTGATTGCAATGAGCGGTGATTTGCAATCAGGACAGATACAGTTGCATTTCTCACCGTTTGCAACATTAGCAATATGGACAATGGCGTTATTTTCATTCAAGCCGAAAGGCAGTTTTATTTTTGCAGCTTTCATAAGATTAATTACTCGATAGGCAGTTGTCAGCTTGATTTTACTAAATGTTAACTAAATTTGTTTTACTAAATTCTACCTACATAATCCCTTGAGTAATAAAGAGGTCTACTGAATTCGAACCTTGTTACAGCTCTATAAGAGCTGTGTCTGGAGCTGACAAATAAATCCTGAAACCTAATGAGACCTAACCGTCTATACTGCACGGTCATACAAATGCTCCGGCTATGAGATGTTCCTTGCCTAACCCTAAGACCCCAGCGTTCGCTGGGGTGACAGTGGAAGGACAGGTGACAACTAAGGGTGGCAAGCAGTGACAGTACTGCTTGTCATTCCTGCCCCAGCCTTCGCTGGGGTAAACTCCAGCTGGAATCTACATCCTCCAAAATCTAACCCTGAGACCCCTGCTTTCGCAGGGGTGACAATGGCGTACAGAGGTAGCAGTATGCGCTAATGATGACAGTGAAGCACTGATGTGACAGGATCGTTTACTCTTTCAAACCTGCCAATGCTTCCCAACCATTTTGCGCCGCTTTACGGCTCGTAATGCGGGTAATCCACTCGCAAATGTTTGGAATTTCATCTTCTTCAATACCAAAACGGTCAAAGTCTTTAATCCAAGGGTAAGCTGCCATATCGGCAATAGAATACTCCCCAGCTAAAAACTCATTCTCAGCTAACTGCTTTTCGATAATCGAGCAAATACGCTTAGTTTCGTGATTAAAACGTTTTAATGC
>CAZXFO010000120.1:0-2339 GCA_964639745.1 uncultured Coxiellaceae bacterium
TAATAAAACTTAAACCTGGCTGGAAAAGTTTGGCACGGATGATTAATGCAAAAATACCGCCCACAAAAAGCATGGTCAAACTAAACAATAAGTATAGTGTACCAATATCTTTATGGTTGGTTGTAAAAAGCCATCTTTTCACCCAGGGTAAAAACCCTTTTTCATGAGAAGGATGATCGTGTGACATGTTTATGCCTCCCCTAGTTATTTACTTGCGGCAGCTTTTTTCGCTGCGGCAATGTCTGCAGGTTGTACTAGCGTGTTGGTATTATTGTCAAAAGCGTTTCTTTCATACGTAATGACACCCGCCAACTCTTCATCATTTAATTGGTCTTTGAAAGCTTGCATAGCTGTTCCAGCCTTGCCATTTAACACGCGGTCGATGTGACCGGCTACTGGGCCTGTTGCTATGGGGCTTCCTTTTAATGCAGGGAAAGTAGGAGGAATACCCGCACCATTAGCTTGATGACACATTGCACAATGGCTCAAATATACTTTTTCACCCAATTGCATTAACTCTTCTTTCGTTAACTTTTTTGGAGCAGCAGGCTTAGCAGCCGGAGTTGGCGTCAAGCTAGAAGCTGCTTTTTCTTCGCCTTTAGGAGCTGCATCAGGTGCAGCTGGTACAGGGGCTGCTTTCGCAGCTTGTTTTGCCGCAGCAGTAACTTCAGCAATCGACTTACCCTGCTTTAAAGCTTCAATCTCTATTGGCTGAACAGATGTATTAGTGTTATTACCAAAAGCGTTACGCTCATAGGTAATGACTGCAGCCAGTTCAACAGCGCTGAGCTGATCTTTAAAGGCCTGCATAGCTGTGCCCGATTTACCGTTCAACACTCTATCGATATGGCCAGATACAGGCCCAGTTGCAATTGGACTACCCTTCATTGCAGGGAAAGTAGGTGGCATGCCTTTACCATCTGGCTGATGGCAAGCTGCACATACGCGATTATAAACCTGCTCACCGCGCTTCATTAATTCTTGCATAGTCCACTTTTTGGTAATGTCTTCTGCTGGACCTTGAACGCCTTTTTGTTGGTTAACCCAATCTTTATACTGTTCTTCAGTAGTCGCAATAACCACAATAGGCATATAAGCATGATTCATGCCGCAAAGTTCTGCACATTGACCATAATAAATGCCTGGCTTTTCTATTCTGGTCCAAGCTTCATTAATATATCCAGGCACAGCGTCTTTCTTCACACCGATATCGGGCACCCACCAAGCGTGGGTAACATCATTAGATGTAAGCAAGAAACGAACTTTTTTATGAATAGGCACAACGAGAGGATGGTCTACTTCACGAAGATAATGCTCTCCTTTTACAGCACCTTTAAACATTTGGTCAAAAGGGGTTGAAAGATTACTGTAGAAGCTAACTCCATCTTCAAGGTATTCGTAATGCCATTTCCATTGGTAACCTGTAACTTTAACTGTAAGATCTTCGTGCTCAAAATTACCCATATTGATAAGCACCTTGGTAGCAGGAATAGCCATTGCTATCAAAATGAAGAATGGAATAATTGACCAAAGAATTTCTAACCATAAATGTTCATGGAATTCTGCTGGTTTGACACCCAACGATTTACGATGATTCACAATGGCATAAAGCATCACACCAAAAACAACAACACCGATGGCTACACAGATCCAAAAAATTGTCATGTGTAATTGATAGATATCGTTACTTACAGGAGAAACACCTGGGGACAGATTGAATTGACTATCTGCAAAGGCCATGTTGCTTACTAAAAGCAAGCTCAAGAAAATAAATTTAATTATACAGCTCATAACACTCCTTACTGCTATTGTGGCCCACACCGCGTTGGGGCCTGAGCTTTTAAAAAAGAAGATGAATTATAACTTTACTTCTGCTGTAATCAAACATTACATTTAGGCGGGTATGAATAACATGAGCGAAATAAAAGAGCAACCTTCTTTTTCTAGTCAAATCAGTACTGATCTGGTCCATTCTATCCTCAAAGAAAAGCGTGCTGAACGCCGCTGGAAGAACATCCGTTTTATTGCTTGGTTCTTGTTTGCCATAGGCCTTTTTTGGTCAGCCTGGGACGCCAGTTATATATACACTCCGCCTTCAGAAGGAGGCTATGTCGCCTTAATTAGATTGAATGGAACTATTGAACCCAACAGCGAAGTTTCAGCAGAGACAATTTTACCCGCATTAAAACAAGCCTTTTCTGACGAGCATGCCAAAGGTGTCATTATTGAAATCAACTCAGGAGGCGGCACACCTGTACAAGCTTCGATCATCCACGATGCCATTCTTTTATTTAAGAAAAAATACAATAAAAAGACTATTGTTGTCGGCGAAGACTTCC
>CAZXFO010000121.1:0-8448 GCA_964639745.1 uncultured Coxiellaceae bacterium
AATATTTTTTGCAAGCCCAATAATATATGCTCTTCAATAACATCACCCAGCTTCGAAAACGAAGGTTGATCGTTAAGAATTTTTGTAAAAATAGCATCTCGTGCACCTCTAATATACAAACCTGGCGATGGTATAAAAAAATCAATACCATTACTTCTATCCATTGATATTAATGGGTGTTTATACAAAGGTGTGGGATAATATTTTTGATAGAAAACTGGCTGTGATAATACTTCGCCATTATACCACTTCTCTCGAAGATCGCTTTCATTATATGATATTTTTTCAGCTACAAATTTGCATGTGTCAATATCAATTTCCCATTTCTTTTTCACCCACTCATCACAAGTTAACCCCTTAAATAAAATTTTGCCGCATTTATCATTACCCAAAGCAAAAAGACCGAATATTGCTCGCATAAAATGCAATGGATCAATTTCAAAAATAGTCTTAAAATTTTTGTTTATCATCCCGTCAGTATAATTATTTAAACGAATTAGAATATCGTAAGTCATGTAAAACTGATTTGTACCAGCAAGGAAGATTTCGTGTTGCTGTCTACCAACACGCGAAATGAATAAAATTGAGCAAATATCTCTTACAATATCCGGTCTTAAATATTCCGCAGGAATTTTTTTATCTGTATGATTTTCTAAATTCTCGATGATTCTATCACACTCATTATTCATGAATTCTTTATCAGAGTCTTTAATCGCCAAAAAATCCGAGCAAAAATTGTAAAACGCAACTTCGCTCAATTTGTTACTTCTACAATTATTTGCTGTGGCTAAAGCCAAAATTAATATTTTAGGTGCATATGCATTAATAATTTGAGCACTTTCAATAGAATAGTTTTCTGAATTTTTAAAAATATTCCATAGAAAATTAGACCCAATATTCACTATATCAATTTTTTTATAACGCCTTAAAGCTTCAACCAATTCATTGAGATCATGCACTTTCTTATCCATATTTACCCCCTCAATGGACAAGATCATTACCATAACTATTTTTTGTTCCAATTTTGCCATCCATGTTAAGAACGACTAATTCTGATTTTTCATATTTTGCATAATTCGTACCAATTTTTAGAGCTTCTTTTTTTGTTTCACAGACATTTGATATACGTTTATTCCCTTCTCGTTTCACAGCCCACCAATCTTCGTGAGGAACAACATAAATATTTTTACCACCCATAACTCCTCCTTTTATTTTATTTGTTAGCATCGAATACTCATTCACCTGGTTGTTTGACGGATTAAAGTCCGCCGTCTCGAGGCAAGCCTCAGTCATGGCATGCGCCTGACCCAACAAAGGAAAACAGTAGTACCCTGCTTATATGATTATAATAGGGCTTATAGGTTACTTATTGGCTGACAGACTATTTAGATGGATTTTTCTGAGATATTAAAAAGCACTGCATCTAATAATTAATTTATATCAAGGGGTTGCAGGACAAAACATAATTTCCTCTACCCATAACTATCTTGGTATTATAGTCGGAGACAAATAATAGACCTTATAAAAATCACGCTCAAAATTCCTTTTTTATCAGCTAGTTATATAAATAAAAGCACCCGCCACACCTGCAAGTCTGCTGTTTTGGACGACTGCGTCGGCCAGCGTGGCTTGCGGTATATGATTTCACAGCAGGTGCCAGAAAGTAATAAGGCTGAGCTTCAAAATGTAGGTTCCTTGGTAATATTTATAATTCAATAAGTTACTTATAAGATATGGTTAGTGCCGCTAAATAAATATCATTCGCTAAATAAAGTTAAAATTATTAATGCCTTGGGATCTACATCTATTCTTTTCATTGATTATAAAATAGAATATCTACAATAAATTAATGAGAATGAATCATAAGACTAAAGCAACTCCACTCCAAGAATTCCAAAGAGGGTTCCCTAAATGTTAAATGAAAACAAAAAAAGCATGATACGACATCACATACGGGCAAGATTAAATGCTTTATATTCTTATATATCAGAAAAGTCTGCCAATCCTTGTGAAACAATAGTAGAAATGCTTAAAACTGCTATATCAACACCTATTCAAGATAGTGAAGCTGTAGGTATTGATAAGTTAATGGGTAGAAATCCTAAGAACCCAACTGAACCCATACTTAAAGAGCTCCGGGGTATATTTAATCCTAATTATAAAGTCCTAAATATTTTAGAAATACTGAATGGATACAGAGATAAAGAAAAAGTCTCAGAAGAAGAATTTCCTAACATCGCTGCCGAAATTAGGGCTTACTCCTTAATAGCCCTTGAAGATGCGTTTAGTTCTCATATTGTGCTAGATAAGTATCTTTACTTACTTCCTAAATTTGATGCTGATAAATCCACAAAGCAGAAAGATGTAGAGGAAAAAGAGCAGTATTCAACCATTAATAAGCTTACGAAGGGCCCCTCTTAGCCCACAAATCTCTTACTGCATTCTCACCAAACTCTTTGATTTGGTCGTCGATATATCCCGCGGTTTCGAGAGCATCACCAATGTTTGGTTGGTATTTACTAATATCGGCTTTATTTAATAAGCCCCTACCATTAAATACACATATTGGAGCCATAGGCCCGCCTATTATATTCAACGGATAGATATCACGCTCAATATCTGAGCTTAAAAAGTAAGATACTTTAATCACTTCATCTATGCTTGAACCATCTCTGATTATTTCACCATTACGTCTTATCAAGAGATCTTGTGAACTAGTATCAATCTTGCTTATAGTAATATCTCGGTCTTTTTCTTCCGCTACTGCTGATTTAATCGCATCTAAATATATAGGGGGGCCTTCTTCAAATGGTGACACATTATCAAGCTGTATTTCTATTTTCTTGACTTCATTTGGAATTAACTTGAACCATCCTGGTAGACCATGCTCTTTATCTGTTAAATTTGTCGAGGAATCAGCATGACATAAAAAAATATGCTTATTAGTTATATCGTGTGCAAGTACTACTATACCTGTGCATGTGTTAATACCAGATGCATGCAAGCCCTTGATAGATTTATCAGTTTCTGGAGAAATGTATGCATAACATTTTTGAGGAACTTGGATAATAAATTCTTCATTCTTAGACTCAGTAGAATTTTCAGATAGAAATCCAAGTATTTTTGCTGACGAGCTCATAGAATATTCCCATCATTGTTATTCTAAGTATAGAACATTAATTGTTTACTCATATTTAATACAAATAAGTGTCACGTCGATAAATTAAATATTAATCAATAAGATATAAAAATAGGATAAAATTGAGATATCATTTTCGGGCATTTATGCTAAAGCTTGAGCGCCAATACCCTTTCATATGATTAGATAATTTCTGTCTTAGAAAGCATCAGCACCAATGTCATTAAAAATTTTTACAAAGGTTAATTAAATGAGCGAACAACACAGGAAAAAATATGCATCTCAAAATATAATTAATCTCTACTGTCTTATTGGAGAAGCAGTATGTACAGTACAGCTTTTGGAAGATGCACTCAGCACTTCAATCACACTGAAAAAAGAAGTTAAAAAACCTGGCACCATCCCACTGGAAGTCGCTAACCAACTAAGAGAGAAATATCGTTCATATACTCTTGGGAATGTCATCAACCTTATTAGAAACGAAAACCTCTTTTCCGAATCATTGCAGGAATCTCTGAAAAATTTTGTTTTAGAGAGAAACTGGTTGATACATAAATCTATACAGAATGAGAATGAAGCACTGTCTGAATCTAACAAACAGAGAATTAAATCTACTAGTGATATGGCTCGAGCTCTTTTAGAGTCAGTTGAAACTGACCTTATTCAATACTCGTCATCTGTTGGTGTAGATATGGCAACAGTTCAAGCATCAATACAGAAGCATTATCTGAGACATGAATTAAATTGATTCAGAACGATTTTTTTAAGGTATAATTTGGAGCATGTCACAAAATTTTATGACCTAACAAAATATCTCTAAAATTGGTATATTAAATTACAAATTTAATGAGGCATACATGAAAATAAAGTTAAACCCAAAAGAAAACTCTAACATTAATGAAATTGATTTCCCTCCTAGCAAAAATACAACCGAGCCTAAGGTCTATTTAAAATTTGAAAGCAGCGTTGATGCAATGGAGACTTATGGCGACATAGTAGCAATAATGAAAATTTACAATGTTATAGCGAAAATGAAATTGGAAATATTTTTTGAAATAGAAAAGGATAATAAAAAATTAATAAAATTAACTGGAAATTATGAAAATATTTTATTTCTGCTTAAAGATAAGGAAATAATTTCAAAAAACACAGGCGATATCATCACAAGAACAATAAATAATGTTTCTACCAACAACGAATCATCACCACAAAAATTTTACGATGATAAGACTTCTGGATTAACATTTTCTTTCACAAAGGATAATCTTGCATCAGAATCTAAAGAAAATGAACCAATAAAACATCAGAGCATTACTAAAACTCTAACAAGTTGTTCTTGGTGGTGTAGTAGTAGAAATTGATGAGTTAATATTTTGAGGCATCGGATTGGGTGGAGTAGTTTTTCTTGTAAAAAATTGATCATCAAAGGATGATACACTATACATCTTTTCACGCTCATTAGCAGAAGGATCAACAGCAAAGCTAAACTCTCTATTTTTATCAAAAAAAGATTTTAAGCCCTTATCCTTATCATTCAATGCTATGAGTTTATATGTATTCTCAGAGATCAACTCTTGGTCTAACATTACTCTAAGAGTATTGGCTATATTACCAGAAACTGTAATTGATAAAGGGCTGCTATTGATAGAACTTACAGTAAAATTAGCAGGCTTGATTTCCTCATAACCTTCATCAACACTCACCTTATTAAAACGTAAAAAAGTAGTTAGTGATCCTAAATATTCATTAGCAGAAGATTCATTCTTGAACCAAATATCCATAAAAGGAATCGAGTCAAATACCTCTGTGATGGATATTTCTGATATATTTTCTTCGTGTAATTCATCTGAAAATTTATATTTCATTAATCACCTCACTATTTTAGCTATTAAGAGGACTGTCAGGCTATAGTACCATTCTTAATATTGTAGATGGAGCTCCAAGAAATTTTGTTTCACATACTTCTACTGCACCGTTTTTTTCATAAAATCTATTAAGATTTGGATTTAACGTATCTAAAACAATTAAACTTGCACCCTGCAATTTAGCTTCCCTTTTAGCAATATTTACTATACGGCCACCAATGCCAGCACTTCGGAATCGTTCATCAACATAAACATGCGTTAATTCTTTAACATTTATTTTTGCATTGAGTGGTTGATGATCTCCCAACCTAAACATGGCTATTGGCTGATCTGCATATTTTAAAAGATATAATTCATCTGCTATGACCTTGGTCATTTCTCGACGTTTTTCTAAACCTGGATTACCACGCAAATAACCCCATTTATCTTCTATCCATTTAGAAACTTGATTCAAACAATCATCGGTTTCTTCTTCAGCTAATTTAGATATTTTCAATTCATGTTTAAATTTTGAGAGTGAAATATAAGAAAACATAATTACCTTAACCAATCTTAACTGTGTCAAATTATAGCCAATTTACATGGTAAGACCAAGTTTTATGTATTACAAATACCATCAAATAAAGCAAAAAATAAGCAAAGTAATATAGTGATACTGAGTTTTCGCGAAACATGTTTCGCGCACTGGAACGCCTGAAACAGTATGTTAAAGGCAGGTTTGTAAGCAAAGCAGGATTGCGTAGTTAAGCAAAAATTCTCACTAATAAAAAACACATAGCGAGTGGAGAGGTACAGGAAGTACCGAATAGTCCCCGCCGTCTTTACCAGATTCACTTCTTAGAATCCCAATTCCTTTGGCATTATGATTAAATTGTCCATATTTGGCGTTATCTGTATCTGTGCTATACTACTTAAAATTGTCCATTTTTGACGATTTGAGAGGAATCAGTATGAATAAAAACTATTATAAAAATAGCTTAAAATTCAAAGCATTAGATAGAATTAAACAGCAAATTGCTGGTAATATCGTCGTACGTAAAGATATAGAGGACATGGGTAGCCCACGCCAAATCAGCCGTTGTTTTAAAGATCTTGTAGAAATAGGTGAATTGGTTAAAATTGGCTACGGTATTTATGCTAAAGCTTATATGTCAAAAACCCTCAACAAACCTGTTATCCAAGGCGGGTTTAGCCAAGCCTGCAAAGAAGCCCTCACCAAAAAAGGTGTTAAGTGGGAGCCTGGTAGCGCGGAGCAAGCTTACAACTCAGGCTTATCAACTCAAGTTCCTGTCCGCACAATCATCCAATTAAAAAGTCGCTATAGAGGTCATCTGTCATATGGTAATAGGAAATTAATTGTGGAGAAAGGAACGAATGCTAAATGAAGCACTGCTGCGCCAGATTATCGATACAGGCGAGCTTTTAGAGTTAGATGAAGCTGTTATTGAAAAAGACTACTATGTGACTCAAGTTATTCATGCGCTGTCTAACTTGGAAAATGAAACTTTCCGTCTAGTATTTTGCGGCGGGACTTGTTTGGCTAAAGCACACAAACTTGTACTACGCATGTCTGAGGATGTTGACTTTAAAGTACAACGCAAAACTTCAGAACGATTCAGCAGATCTGGTCTTAAAAGTGAATTAAATAAATTTCGCGCATACATAAGGTCAACTTTAACTGTACCTGATTTATCAGTAGTAAATGATTTTGCAAGGAACGAAGGACGATACCAACAAATTATCTTAAAATATCCTAATTCATTCCCAATAGGGTCAGCCTTGCGTCCAGATATTAAAATCGAATTAACTTTTGCAGATATTCTGTTACCGACTGATGAGCTAGAGGTGAAAACGATCATTGAAAATAGTTTAAATGGAATAAAATTATTTATTCCACCTATCACTAAATGTATTTCTATCGATGAAACAGCTATTGAAAAATGGGTTGGCTTAACTCGCCGTATAATGGCAATTGAACGTGGCTACGAAGATGATGATAAAACATTAATTCGTCACGTATATGACCTTAATGCTATTAATAAAGCTAATAAGATAAACTCTAGCTTCACTGAATATGCAAAGACCGTTATTCTTAGCGATGGCAAACAGTTCAAAAATCAGCATCCCGAATATGCCGCTAATCCTAGCGCTGAAATCACACAATCACTAGCACTGCTAAAAGACAAGCCATTGTGGAAAGAGCGATATGAAGAGTTCATTGAAGCAATGGTATACGATACCGCCAATGCTCTTCCATATAATCAAGCAATTACTACATTGGAAGGTATCAGCGCCAGTGTTATCAAGAATCTCTAAAAAAGCTAAATATGCCATCTAATCTGACAAAGGTACTGAAGACTAGCTTATGAATGAAATGTAAGCTCCTGGAAAAACGTTGAAGCAATCTGCAAAGAGGTAAATAACATGACGTCGAGATTAAAAAATATATATAGCTTATTTAGCCAATCTACCCTTAAACCAAGTTTAATGGCTAGCTTAGCACACAATAAGACCGTAAGATTTAGATCTTCAGCTAGCCATGGAGAAATCGTCCCGTATCTAAATACTAGCAGGCAACTCCCATTGCGATCCATCTTCTCTTCATTAAAGAATGAATACCGAATTCGTCAAATTGCATTTGATCACGAACTCACAAAAACATTAAATAAAGGAATAGAAAAGTATAATAATATGAGTTTCCACGAGGCAATAACCAGTTTTGAAGAAATAATCAAAGCATTTTTAGGTGATGAAATAGCGGAACTTTCAGATAATCAAAAAGCAATATTAGCTAAAGCATTTACCTATAGTGCTAAAATTCTATGCTTAGGAACTACTGATGATACAAAACTCAGTTTAAGCTATTTAGAACAAGCCATTAAGTTAATACCCGATTACGATGAAGCCATCAACATGAAAAACAGCATTATGGCTGAATACAGAGCCTATCAGCCATAATTCTATGTTGATATCATGCAAAAAGCCGAGAATTTAATAAATTATAGATCTCGCTTATTGAATGCTGCAGCTTGGTGCCAATTTCTTCCAGCTACCTCAGCAACAAATTCATCTGCAGCTCTCTGAACTCGAGCAAGATCTACCAGACTAAATGGATGTTTAGAAGTATTGTTACGAGAGAAAAATATACCCGCTCACTTATTCCGAATATTTATTTTTAAAAGTGGCTTTTCTATAACAGGTTGAAACCTACTTTTATCCGGAGAGAACAAGCCTAGTAAACTAAAAGCCAGCCCCCTATTCTTACAAGCACGTACTTTTTCATGGGTTTTGGGCGTTAATTTATCTTTCTCAGATAAGCCTTTTTGCATCATTTCTACTACAGTTTTAACCATTTTTTTATTTCGGGCACAGACTCTCACTTCACCATAAGGATTAACATCCAGACCTCCTTGATTATTCTTTAAGCCGCTATCAACCAACAGG
>CAZXFO010000122.1:0-7306 GCA_964639745.1 uncultured Coxiellaceae bacterium
AAAAAGTGCCAACTACATTGGTTTGGATAAAAGCATCGGGACCCGCAATAGAACGATCAACATGACTTTCTGCAGCAAAATGAATGATAGTATCTATTGAATAGGCTCCCAAAATGTCTCGCACTAAAGCACTATTACCAATATCACCCTCAACATGATGATGCCGCCCTGGATCACTAAGATCTTTTAGATTATTTAAAGAGCCCGCATAGGTTAATTTATCAAGATTAATAATTTGAATATCATTATATTTGGCTAGCATGTAACGAATAAAATTACTGCCAATAAAACCAGCACCACCTGTTACTAGAATGTTAGTGGGATTATATCTTGTCATATTGTCCTCAATAATTCTTTTAAACTTGCCCGCCAATTAGCGGGTTGAATTCCAAAAGTTTGCTTAATTTTTCCAGCATTCATCACTGAATTTTTAGGGCGTTTGGCTGGCGTGGGATAATCAACACTCAAAATAGGTTGGATTTTAATTTCTGACTGGTCGCTTAAAATTGTTTTAGCAAACTCAAACCAGCTAACCGCGCTGTCGCCACAATAATGGTACATACCCCAGTGTCTATGCCCTTGTTGTATTTTTTCAATAATCAATGCAAGGGTTTTTGCAATATCGAATGCGGGGGTTGGACACCCGATTTGATCAGAAACAATACGTAATTCTTTTTTTTCAGCGGCCAGCCGTAAAACGGTTTTCACAAAGTTATGACCGTACTGCCCGAAAACCCAACTCACCCTCAAGATAATATGCTTTTCCCATGTTTTCTGCAGGACTTTCTCGCCTTCGGCTTTACTAGCTCCATATATGTTAATAGGCTCAATTTCATCTTCTTCCAAGTAAGGAGAAGCTTTAGCGCCATTAAAAACATAATCAGTCGATAAATGCAGTAAAGGGATATTTAGCTTTTTACAACAGACAGCAAGATTAAATATGCCATCACGATTTATAGCAAAGGCTTGCTTAGGCTCTTGCTCTGCTTTGTCGACAGCAGTGTAGCCAGCAGCATTAATAACAAAATCGGGCATATAATGATTTAAAGACTGTTCTACTGAATTCAGTTGGGTAATATCTAAATCAGACTTAGCTAAAGCAATAGCTTGAGGCATTAATGCACCAACTTCCCGCCCAACCTGACCATTTGCACCTGCGAGCAATATCTTCATTATTTTGCCATTGAATATATAGGAAGTTGTTGCAATGGAATCTCTTTAAGAGCTTTCAGTTTGTTATCCTTATCGGAAATAATAGCTTCCTCTTTTACAGGCCAGGCAATATTAATATCACCATCATTCCAGTGTATGCCGTATTCGTCTTCGGGATGATAATAATCACTGCAATTATAATGAAACAATACCTTATCGCTTAAGGTACAAAAACCATGAGCAAAACCTGCCGGCACATAAACTTGCCTATGAGTTTCATCACTCAGCTCAACACCAACCCACTGGCCAAAACGAGGCGAACCTTGTCGTATGTCCACGATCACATCAAAAACCTTACCTTGCAGCACGCTTACTAATTTCGCTTGCGGATGTTTCAGTTGATAATGCAGACCACGAATAACATTCTTAGCGGAAGAAGAAAGATTATCTTGCACGAAATTTTCAATCACCCCTGCATCTCGATAACGTTGTTCGCTATACATTTCCATAAAAAAGCCGCGGGCATCTCCATGCACTTTAGGCTCTATAATCAACACTTCAGGTAGGTCGGTAGCAATAACTCTCATGAGACAAACTCAGTTTGATGTTTGATAATGCGTAACAAATATTCGCCATAGCCACTTTTCATTAAAGGCTCTGCTAATGATTGCAACTGAGCCGTATCAATATAGCCCATAAACCAAGCAATTTCTTCGGGGCAAGCAATTTTAAGACCTTGGCGCGACTCTATAGCTTCAATGAAATTAGCTGCCTTTATCATCGATTGATGAGTGCCTGTATCTAGCCAGGCGACTCCACGGCTAAGCACTTCTACTCGCATGGTGCCCGCTTTTACATAAAGCATATTGATATCGGTAATTTCTAGTTCACCACGGGCAGAAGGTTTTAGTGATTTTGCATATTCGACAACTTTATTGTTGTAAAAATAAATTCCGGGTACTGCATAATTAGTTTTAGGCTGCTTAGGCTTTTCAACAATCGACGTGACCTTACCTTCACCATCAAACTCTACAACGCCATATTCTTCTGGATTATTAACATAATAAGCAAAAATAGTAGCTCCGTAATGCTGTTGCCCTGTTGTCTTATCACCGTTTAGACCGCGCTTTAACATGCGACCCATACCAGGACCATAAAAAATGTTATCTCCTAAGATTAAACACACTTCATCATCACCAATAAAATCCTCAGCCAAAATGAAAGCATGCGCCAGCCCTAAAGGTTTAGACTGTTCCTTATAGGTAAATTGCAATCCCCATTGTTGCCCATCACCTAATAAATTTTTGAACTGTTGTTGGTCATGCGCAGTAGTGATAATCAAAATGTCACGAATACCTGCAAGCATCAGTGTGGAAAGCGGATAATACACCATAGGTTTATCATATATAGGCATCAGCTGCTTACTGATAGCTTGGGTAATAGGATACAAGCGAGAGCCTGTGCCACCTGCGAGGATTATTCCTTTCATAAATAAAAGTCTCTAAGAAATTTCGGTGTATTTTACTTTAAAACAGGCCAAATCTGTAGAAAAAATAGTATAAACTTCAGTCAATATTATGCTAATTTAAGACCTTATTAAATGAAGGGAAATCATGAAAACAGCAATTGTTTGCGACTGGTTAGTAACTTATGCCGGATCTGAAAGGGTCTTGGAAGAAATCCTCCATTGTTTTCCTAATGCTGACCTATTTGCAGTGGTTGATTTCTTGCCAGAAGTTGACCGCCACATTTTAAAAAACAAATCCGTCACTACGACCTTTATTCAAAAATTGCCTCTCGCAAATAAAAAATACCGTGCTTATTTACCCCTAATGCCTTTAGCTATTGAGCAACTGGATGTCTCAGGATACGATCTAGTCATTTCCAGTTCTCACGCCGTTGCCAAAGGTGTATTAACCGGCCCTGATCAAATTCATATCAGCTATATACATTCTCCGATGCGCTATGCATGGGATTTACAACACCAATATTTAAAGGAAACAGGATTAGATAAAGGCTTGAGCGGTCTAATAGCTAAATACCTATTGCATCGGTTGCGATTGTGGGATTTTCGCTCGGCCAGTGGCGTCGATCATTTCATAGCAAATTCAGATTATATTGCCAGAAGAATTCAAAAGACTTATCGTCGTGAGGCAAAAGTTATTCATCCGCCAGTCGATATTCAGCATTTTAAACCATGCTTCGCTAAAGAAGATTTTTACCTTACCGCATCAAGAATGGTGCCGTACAAAAAAATAGGCCTTATCGTTGAAAGCTTTGCGGGAATGCCAGATAAAAAATTAGTGGTAATTGGCGACGGGCCTGAGATGAAAAAAATTAAAGCAAAATCAGCTGCCAACGTTGAAATACTTGGCTACCAAAAAAATGATGAACTATTAGATTATATGCAGCGGGCCAAAGCCTTTATTTTTGCGGCTGAAGAAGATTTTGGTATCACTCCCGTTGAAGCACAGGCTTGTGGGACACCGGTTATAGCTTACGCTAAAGGTGGCGCATTAGAAACTATAAAAGGATTCGATCAGCCTAATCCCACTGGTGTATTTTTCAAAGAGCAGTCCATCACTTCACTTCAATCTGCCGTCCAGGAATTTGAAAATCATCACGAGCGCATTCAATTACAGGACTGCGTTACAAATGCCTACCGATTTAGGCCTGAACGTTTCAGGGAAGAATTAACTAACATGGTAAAAATTATATGCGCATCGGCTTAAGTACCAACTTTGTTGAACCTGCTCTATGTCACGGCAAACTCGACGGGCTAGGCACTTTTACACAAGAGCTCAGAAAACAACTTATAAACCATGGCGAAGAGGTAATTTCCGTTGTCTTCCCCCCTTTTAAAAACCTTAAAGTGCAATGCCAACTCCCGCAAGCTCATGTATTAAATACGCCTTATTCAGTTAGTGCTGGCCTTGCTAGCTTAAAGCTAAGCATGCCGGGTATAGCAAAACTAGCAAAACAAATTGACCTCTATCATTGCACTGATTATTTAGTGCCACGCATCAAAAATATCCCCGTTATTGCCTCCATGCATGATGCTGTAAAAATTCAATACCCCGAATGGAATGGTGGCCGCTTTCGAGCTTTAAAGACTATAGGACTAAAAAAAGCAGCACAATGGGCCGACCATTATATTACAGGCGCTCATGCTGTTATTCCCGAACTAGTACAACATTTTGGAATTGATCCAGACAAAATTACTGTTGTACATAATGCTATAGCAGACGACTGGTTCAAAGCTGTATCACTAGAAACAAAACAATCAGTTCTAGAAAAATACCAATTAAAGCCCGGGTTTTTATTATTCACAGGTACTTTCCAGCCTCGCAAGAACATCGCTCGCATATTGCAAGCTTTTAACAGCTTACCTTTAGAAGTACAGCATGAGCACCCGCTGGTTTTGGTAGGCCAACGTGGCTGGATAGAGGAAAGTGTTATTGATCAGATTAAAATTTTAAATGCCAAAGGTAATGTTCATTGGCTGAATTATATCAGCACACCAGAATTACGCTGCTTATACCAAAGTGCCAGTATTTTTCTATTGCCTTCACTGCATGAAGGTTTTGGCCTACCCATTCTTGAAGCATTCGCATCTTCCACCCCAGTCATTACAAGTAATATTTTTGCGATGCCAGAAGTCGCTGGTGATGCTGCTTGGCTCGTTGACCCTTATGATATTGAATCCATCCGCGAGGGAATGCTCAGCTTATTGAGCGATTCAACTAAACGTGATCGCTTCATTGCTTTAGGCAGTGAACGGGTAAAACAGTTCACATGGGATAATTGCCGAAAAAATACTTTAGCAGTCTATAAAAAAGTGCTAGGGGTCAAGTGTTAACCTGTCACTTAATATGTGTTATCTAATTAAGTTTTGATTTAAGTTTTAATTAGCAATCAAGTTACCAAGCTCGTTAACTCCACTGTTCACTTAGAAGCCGCCTGCTAATTGCAGGTGAGTGGAAGATTTTGAATGTTTTTGTTAGTATTCATATTAACTAACAAGTTAATACTTGACCCCTACTTATGATAGCGGCTTACTTTCCAGAAGATGTAAAAATTCATTGTGATGAGATTTCTCAAAACAATATCCATCTACTCGAGAAAGCTGTTTGGATAGATTTGATCTCGCCTACCCGAAAAGAAGAAAAATTAATTGAAAATTTGCTCGGCATTGAACTGCCCAGCAAAACCGAAATGGAAGAAATTGAGCCCTCAAGTCGTTTGTACGTCGAAGAAGATGCTCTCTTCATGACAACAACAGTAGTTGCTCTTTCAGACTTACCTCTACCCCAAAGTGAAGTTGTGACCTTCATTCTCACTGAACACAAGTTGGTAACTATTCGTTACGTTGAGCTAAGAGCGTTTAAATCATTTACCTCTCGTTTAAAACGCTTAAAACGCAAACAATTCTCTGCGGCTTTTATGCTATTGGGTTTACTGGATGCAGTTGGCGAACGCTTAGCTGATATCTTAGAAAAAATCAGCCATAATTTTGATAAAATTTCTCAGTCTATTTTTCAACCCAACAATAACTCAACTACACCGCTTAGCTACAAAGAGATTCTACAAGATATAGGAGCAAACGCAGATCTTGGAACCAAGGTAAGAGAAAGTGCTGTATCTTACATGCTACTCATTTCATTTTTGGAACAAACACCCGAAGCTAAATTTACTCGTGAAACCAAATCATACTTATCTACCATCAAAGAAGATATTCGTGCTCTAAGCGACTATGCTGGATTTATGTCAACAAAAGTTAATTTTCTCTTAGATGCCACTTTAGGCATGATCAATATTGAACAAAACAACATTATAAAGATATTTTCAGTAGCCGCAGTTATTTTCCTGCCACCCACTTTGATCGCCAGCATGTATGGCATGAACTTTCAATTTATGCCGGAATTAAATTGGCGCTTTGGCTACCCTCTTGCCATTGTTTTGATGGCACTTTCGGCCTGGCTTCCTTACCGTTTCTTTAAAAAGAAAAAATGGTTATAGCTTAAAGGCTTTCACTTCAGTATTATTTATTGATGCACCCAATCCATATCGCTTTAGGAATTCTCATTGCTGCCGTTTGGGGCTTTAATTTTGTTATGCTCCACATAGGCCTGCAACAAGTTTCGCCACCCATGCTTTGTTTGGCGCGATTTTTTTTCGCCAGTATTCCGGCGGTTTTTTTCATTAAAAAACCAAATGTTAGCTTCAAGACCATCGCGCTTTACGGATTTTTATCTTTTAGCGCCCAATTCATTTTATTATTCATTGCCCTTGATACTGGCATGCCAATCGGTCTTGCCTCGATAGTGACACAAACCCATGTGTTTTTTACCATTTTCATTGCTTACTTCTTTCTCAATGAAAGACCGAATGCGTGGCAAATCATAGGGGCTATAGTAGCCTTTGGAGGTATTGTACTAATAGGGTTACATGTTACAGACGAAGTATCTTTATTAGGCTTAGTATTAATTTTAGGAGCTGCTCTTTCTTGGGGCTTCGGCAATGTTGTTGCCAAAAAAATAGGCAAAGTGAACATGTTATCGCTTGTTGTTTGGTCTAGCCTATTTGCTTGGCCACCTGTATTACTGCTAGCTCTTTATACCGATGGCTTAGGCACTATTTTTTACACTTTTACGCATTTATCTTGGACTTCTATTGGGGCTATCACTTACGTGGTTATCCTTTCAACTTTGTTTGGCTTTGCTCTCTGGAATGATTTACTGACTAAATATCCCGCTGTAATGATCGCGCCGTTTACTTTACTTGTACCCATTTTCGGCATGCTGAGCGGAACATTATTTTTAGGAGAAAGCCTAGCACATTGGAAACTTTATGCCGCAGCGTTAATTATTAGTGGTCTAGGAATAAATCTATTAGGGCAGCGCCTCATGCTTAGAATGGGCCGTCGATCTGCTATCAAAGTAAATGAAACATTAGAAGCTAGTGAAATCGTTTAAGCTACTTTTCTAGGCGTTAGCAGCCAACACTTTTTCCTCAGTAATAGCCTCTTCAATGCATTCACAAAGTAGATGGCCGATAAAAATGTGAGCCTCTTGAATACGGGCAACATTTTGTGAAGGAACGCAGAAACAAAGATCAACGAGGTTAATCAATTCGCCCCCAGTTTGGCCAGTAA
>CAZXFO010000123.1:0-8386 GCA_964639745.1 uncultured Coxiellaceae bacterium
TGTTGGGTTTTTCTTCCTGGCTAAGAGATTTTTTAGCTGCTTGTTCATAGGCTTTCTGTCTTCGTTCATCTTGGAATCTTTTAAGATTTTTTCCAATATGATCGTTAATAGGTTTTAATTGGTCTTGTGTAATATCTGTTAAATTAAGATTTAGAACTATTTGGGTCGCTTCTTTAAGTAAGTTTGGCGCAATTTCATTGTCAATCTGATGATTCTTGGATAGGTCTAAATGGGTAAATTGTTTATTTCTGATGAGTGCTAAGGCGCCTGTATTGCCAAGATCATTATATGAAACGTTTAACTGCGTAACTCGTTGCAAGGAGTTAAGTGAATCCATAGCTTCGTCAGTTAGATTATTGCCCACTAATTCTAATGCAGTTATGTTGCTGTTTTCATTAATGGTATTGACAACTTCTTGTATGATTTCATCATCTAAACCGCAACCATTTAAATGTAATCGGTATTCCATGTTATTTTTAATGCGTTCGATAATATCTGCTAGTGTCATAATCGTAGCCCTCAGAAGTAGCCCAATTTTAATAAATCAAACGTCAAAATGCTATGATGCCATGCAACATGAAGGGCTGCTCTCAATGTCATCCAGCCTGTTGCGTAGGCTCTGGGTGATGTTATAAGCGAAAACCTTCGGAGGGCGCTGGTTTTAAAATCGAAGTTTCTATATTTGCCAGCACAATAATCCATATAAAGAATGCTGTCATGCCAGCCTAGGAGCTGGCATCTGTGTTACTAAACTAAGTCTAAGACCCCAGCTTGCGCTGGGGTGACAGCTTCGAAATTCATAGTTTGTAAAGTGATGTATAAGGCAAATAACCGTAAATTTTGATGATAATAAAGCTCGATGTAGCAAGCCTAGTATATACTTTCAATGTGGCAATTATCGTCCGATTGATAAGCTGTAGGTAAAGCTAATACCACATCCCCATAAACTCATTCACAGGCATATTTTCAAATTTTTCTTGTACCAAGAATAATTCGATGAGTTGGTTAACTTTCTCTTTATCAAAAAAATCGAAAGTATTATTTTTGAATTTATTGATGAGTAGGGGGATGGCTTCTTCGCGGCGGCGTTTATGGCCGATAGGGTATTCAATTGTAACTTTTTCGGTTTGGGTTCCATCTGTAAAGAATATTTGTACGCTGTTCCCAATTGAGCGCTTTTCAGGGTCAAGATAATCTTTAGAAAACTGTAGATTTTCTTGAACATACATTTTACTGCGTAAAATATCGAGACGAGGGTCTTTGGCAAATACATCTTCATAATATTCAGCTTTTAAGTCACCCCAAACTAAGGCTGCAGCAATCATATATTGTAAACAGTGATCTCTATCTGCTGGATTGTGAAGAGGGCCAGTTTTACTGATAATACGCATCGCCGGATCTTGGGTATTGATTTCAATTCTTTCAACCAATTCTAATTTATCCCTTATATAGGGGTGCAACTTAACGGCACATTCAACGGCAGTTTGCGCATGAAACTCAGCAGGGTATGAAACCTTAAATAAAATATGCTCCACGACATATGAGCCATACTCTTGGCTGCGTTTTAGGCTATTGCCATGTAGGCTAACATCCTGAAATCCCCAGGTCTTGGCTGTTAAAGCGCTAGGGTAGCCTGTTTCGCCTTTTTGGGTTAGCCATGCAAGCCATACGGCTCGGCTGGTAGCATCGCCTGCTGCCCATGATTTGCGTGAGCCAGTGTTAGGTGCATGTCTATAGGTTCGTAAAGATTGGCCATCAATCCACGCTTGCGATAGTGTGTTAATTATTTCTTGGTGAGTTAGTCCTAATAATGAGGCAGCCACTGCTGCCGATGCCACTTTAACTAAAATGACATGATCAAGTCCTATGCGGTTAAAGCTATTTTCAAGGGCGAGTACACCTTGAATTTCGTAAGCCTTAATCATGGCTGTTAAGACATTTCGCATGGTTAATGGAGGCTTTCCATTTAAAATATTTTGTTGGCTTTGATAATCAGCTACTGCAAGAATAGCCCCAAGGTTATCCGATGGATGCCCCCATTCTTGGGCGAGCCATGTATCATTAAAGTCAAGCCAGCGAATCATGGTGCCAATATTAAAAGCAGCTTGAACAGGATCAAGCACAAAAGCAGTGCCAGGCACACGCGAGCCACTAGGCACTGTGGTACCAGAAACGATAGGGCCAAGTAGCTTAGTACATTCGGGATATTGCAAAGCTAATATAGCGCAGCCCAGAGCATCTAATAGACAGTAGCGAGCTGTGGAATAAGCTAGCTCGCTTTTGATTTCTGTTTGAGTAACATAATCAGCTATGGCAATTAATTCAGCATCAAAAGCTGGGCGTTCATTAAACATTATAATTTCCTTTGCGCTAGTGGTATAAGCGGCTGTGGCTTAGGGCCTATATATTCTGCCTCTGGGCGAATCAAGCGGTTATTTTGACGTTGCTCTAAAATATGTGCTGTCCAACCAGTGATGCGTGATAACACGAATATTGGTGTGAATAGATAAGTGGGAATATCACAAAAATGATAGGCAGTTGCACTGTAAAAATCTAGATTAGGGAATATGTTTTTTTCATCACGCATCACTTTTTCAATACGCTCAGAGACTGCATACATATAGCCATCAGGTGAATGTTTCGATAGCTTTTCAGACCATTGCTTAATGATATCGGAACGAGGGTCTGATTTTTTGTAAACACGATGCCCAAACCCCATAATTTTTTTCTTATGCGCTAGCATTTCTTTAATACCAATTTCTGCGGCTTCTGGAGTTTTAAATTGCTGTATTAATTCCATGGCAGCTTCATTAGCGCCACCGTGCAGAGGGCCGCGCAAGGTACCAATACCTGAAACTATAGCTGAATAAAAATCAGACTGAGTAGACGTTGTAACTCGAGCCGCAAAGGTCGAGGCATTGAATTCATGTTCTGCATAAAGAATGAGAGACACATCAAACGCTCTTCTAAATTCTTCACTAGGTTTTTGTTGATATAGCATTGACAAGAAAAAGCCAGCAATAGTTTCGTCGAAACTACTGGTTTGAATGCGCATGCCTGTTTTATGAAAATGATGCCAGTAGAGCAACATGCTGGGGATGCAGGCAAGTAAGCGATCGGCAATGTCGAGCGGGTTGTGGTCAAAAGTCTCGGGCTCTAGTGCGCCGAGCATCGAGCACCCCGTGCGTAGCACATCCATCGGGTGAGTAGACTCTGGTAGTTGTTCGAGCATCACTGTTAAAGGGTGAGGTAAAAACCGCAAGCTGACGAGCTTGTACTGGTACCAGCGCAACTCTTCTATAGTTGGCATCCGGCCATAAAGAAGTAAATAAGCGACTTCTTCAAAACTAGCATGTTTAGCTAGGTCTTCAATTGAATAGCCACGATAAGTTAGATCTAGTCCTTTACCTACGGTGCTAATAGCAGTTTCACCGACGACAATTCCTTCCAAGCCTTGTGATTTTGCCATTTTAATACCTATTTAGATTTGTTAAGTTCGTCGAGTTTGTTTTCGTATTGATGATAGTTGAGGATGCTATAGAGTTCCTCGCGAGTTTGCATAGCAGGAAGTGCTGCTTGTTGTGTGCCTTCACTGCGTATGGTTTGATAGACGTTTAATGCAGCTTTGCTCATGGCTCGAAAGGCGCTTAGTGGATAAAGCACCATGTCGACACCTGCTTGAGCTAATTCTTGTGTAGTTAACAGAGGTGTCACACCAAATTCAGTCATATTGGCAAGTAGGGGTGCTTTAATAGCTTGCGAGACAGTGCGGTAATCATCGATTGATTTAGCCCCCTCAAGGAAAATCATTTCCGCACCGGCTTCTATATAGCTATGTAAACGATCAATAGCTTTTTCTAACCCTTCAGAGGCTAAGGCATCAGTTCTAGCCATAATGATAAAATCAGGGTCAATTTTGGCATCTACCGCTGCTTTAATGCGATCAACCATTTCATCGGCTTCAACCAGGCTTTTACCCGGACGGTGACCGCAGCGTTTGGCTGAAATTTGATCTTCAATGTGGATACCCGCAGCACCAGCTTTTGTTAATGCAGTAACGGCGCGAGCTATGGTAAAGGCGTGTCCCCAGCCAGTATCTATATCGACTAGGAGGGGAAGAGAAGTACTAGCTGTTATTCTGCGAACATCTTCTAAGACATTATCTAAGGTAGTTATACCAAGGTCAGGAAGTCCGTAGGAGGCATTGGCTACCCCTGCGCCGGATAGGTAAATTGCACGAAATCCAGCTTGTTCTGCTAAAAGCGCCGTATAGGCGTTAATGGTGCCTACGATCTGTAAGGGTTTTTCGAGAGACAAGCTATTTTTGAACTTGGCGCCTGCGCTCTTTATATCCATTAAAGGGCTCCTTGCAGTATGCGTATAAATAGCTATAGTATCATGATTAGAGCATGAAATGGATGTAGGATATTCTTAATAAGCGAGTTAGCCAATGAGCCGTGTTTATAATTTTAGTGCAGGTCCTGCGACCCTGCCGGAAGAAGTGTTGCGCCAAGCCCAGGAAGAAATGCTTGATTGGCATGGCTTAGGCATGTCAATAATGGAAGTGGGGCATCGTGGACCTGAATTCCAAGGCGTGCTCGAGCAAACTGAAGCTGATATGCGTGAAGTCCTTAATATTCCGGCTAACTATCATGTCTTATTTGTTGCAGGCGGAGCTTCTACTCAGTTTGCAATGGTTCCTTTAAATCTATTGAGCGAAGAGAATAAAGCAGCAGATTATATTCAGACGGGAATGTGGTCACAAAAGGCGGTACAAGAAGCTAAGAAATATGGCGATATCAACGTGGCTGCTACTACTAAAACTATTGATGGCATCCATACTCTACCGTTACAAAATGAATGGCATTTAAACCCAAAAGCAGCTTATGTGCATTACACGCCAAATGAAACTGTTGATGCAATAGAGTTTCATTGGGTGCCTAATACAGGTCCTGTGCCACTTGTGGCGGATATGACTTCATCCATCATGTCAAAGCCGATTGACGTTAACCAATATGGGTTAATCTATGCGGGAGCCCAGAAGAATGTGGGACAAGCTGGTATAACCGTGGTTATAGTTAAGTCCGATTTGGTTAAAAAAGCATTATGGCATGCGCCGACGCTTTATACTTACGAGGCTCATGTTGAGCAGAAATCGTGTTATAACACGCCACCTACCTATGCAATATATTTTGCAGGGTTGATGATGCAATGGATTAAGCGCCAAGGTGGATTAAAAGTAATAGGCGAGCGCAATATCAGAAAGGCTAAAAAACTATACGATTGCATCGACACATTGAGCGGCTTCTATGTTAATAAAGTTGATCCAAAGTGTCGTGCTATTATGAATGTTGTCTTTAGCTTACGCGAAGAAGCATTAACCGATGAGTTTTTAAGCCAAGCAACCGAAGCGGGCCTCGCTCACTTACGTGGTCATCGTGCAGTAGGCGGCTGCAGAGCGAGCATTTATAATGCTATGCCTGAAGCAGGAGTTGATCGTTTGGTAGAGTTTATGACCGAGTTTGCAAAAAAACACGGTTAATTAGCAATTTATATTCCCCAAGTCTAGAGTAAAACTTTAGGCCTTCCATTTATCATTCTTGTCCTTTCTACTGAGAAACTTATGTCATTATTTGAAATTTTAATCAGTATGGTTTTGTTTTCGATCGCTTTGCTAGGGTTAAATGCAGCCCAACTAAAAGCTATTGTGGAAAATCTGAATGTTCATTATCAGGAAATTGCTCAGAGGCAAATTCAAAATATGGCAGAGAGATTAGTAATGTTAAAAGGTAAAGGCGGTTTATCTGAACAGTTTCATCAATGGAATATGCAAAACCAAGAAATATTACCCCAAGCAAAAAGTCAAATAACGAATTCCGATATAGAGCTGTGTTGGGGTGACAATAACCACGTAGGAGGTAGATCAGGGTGTATAAGAAAAAGTATAGTGCGAGAGGGTTATCTTTAGTCGAATTAATGATAGCTATAACATTGAGCATGGTGCTGCTTACCGTATTAATTTCAGTATATTTGGGTGGGGTGCGTGTCTATAAAGCCCAATCAGCAGAACAAGAAGCACACAATAATCTCAGTGTTGTATTACAGATTTTAAAAAATGAAATTATTAAAGCGGGGTTTATAAGTAATCCACAAGAAAACAAAATACCAATTAGTAATGATACAAATTACGATTTAAATCTTATCCAAAACATAAAAATAAACGAGACTGGTATTACCATAACCCATTATCAGACACCAGCTGGGCAATTAATGGCAGATATGACGAATAATAATGAGATGTATCTCGACGGAACAAAAGAGGTTTCTGCCAAAGATTTATTGCTTATTATGGACGATATTAATACTGAAGTTTTTGAGGTTGCCCAAGTTTCATCACTAGGGTTGGGTCAGCGAATCATTACAGCTAGACCATTGAGAAATAAATACCAGGCACAATCAAGGGTAAGTTTTTTTGAGCAGAATAGCTTTCAGATTAATCAAGGCCATTTGTATTTTAAGAAACATAAACAATATAGCCAGGATTTGATAGGCGGATTAGATAAATTTGAAATAAAGCCAAATGTATTAAGAGGAAATAGGGTGCAAGAAGTAGCTGTCAATCAATTAACTCAAAATGATCAGATAGTGGGTGTTTCCGTTATGTTACAAACTCATGGTAAAAAACAATATGAATTTATTTCGCTTACAAAATAAAAATGCAGGCTATATTTTGTTGCTCACACTCATCTTTATTCAATTACTATCATTATGGACATTGGCGGCATTGCAAGAAGTCATCTTAGAGAAGAAGTTAAATATTACACGGCAGGGTATTAGCCAAGGCCATGAATTACTCGCCTCTAATATTCCAGTTAGCTAATTTACATGGGCGATGGTGATAATAGAGAGGGGCTCAAAGGGTTAGAGTCAGCGCTGAAGTCAGATTTTTGTGTGGAGAAATCGTCATCTCTTTGTTTTAGAAAAGCAATTGGAAGCATTAATTTTTCAATATTATCTTGAGATAGAGTTTGAGGTATGCAGACCGATTCTAGAAAAGCAATAATGGCTTTGCGGGTAGAATATAACTCTTTTTCTTGTTCTTGAATTTTACTGAAGTTATCACCAGTAAAAAAAGATAAACGGCGCGGTTTATTTTTTGAATCTACTAATTGATCGTGATGAGTAATGAGTTGGCTAATGGTCTCAAATGTTTCTTTGGGCAATGCATCCATAATTTGCTGTGTGAATAAATAGCCCACTTTCTCAATATATTTATCACTTAAGTATTTCAATATTGCATCAGCATAAGATGCTGGCTTGATGTCTTCTTCTTTTGTGCGAACTTGTAAGGCTGAAATTAGGCCTGTAATGGGAATGAGTAATGCGCAGCAGTTAGTAATCATATCCTCGTGGCAAGCATTTTGAAATTTTGGATCATTTTTGAAGGTGTCATCAGTTGTGATATCGCAAAGACTATTTTGGAGATTTACTAAAAATATTAATTCTTTTTTCCCTAACTTCGAGGCCAGAGGGTATCTTGCAAAAATATATTTATAAATATTGGCGATCATATCAGCCGAGTTAATTTGCTCTTTATGACAAAGACAAGAAATTGCCTGAACAAGATGCGTCATTGCGGTCAGAAAGCCGCTAATATTGTTTTTAGATGGGGTAGGTATATTACGCAGACTTTTATCGATTATATCCCAATAGTTAGCTATGAAGCTTTTTGTCCGAAAGCGCTCAATGAGATGTTTTGATAATCTTTGTTCGTTGTCTGAGGCATCAGTTTGTTTTTCTTCAAAGGTATCATTATCAAGCAATGGGGCGAACTGTAGCAGGCAAATAATGATTTGGTGAAGTAATTCAAGATAATCGAGTAAATCCTGTGGCTTAATATGTTTTAGTTCGTTTGTTTTAAAATCGAATTGCTTGCTAAATTTTGGAATGTCTCTATGTAAGCTCAAAAGATAATGGAAAATGGGTGCTGATAACTTATTGATATGCCCATTTAATCCTTCCTTAAAAAGCGTAACGTAAATTGCGCTTATTGTATTAATACTCGTAATATTTTCATTGGCTAAACATGGGTTGATATTGTCAAATAATTTGGAAAAGTAAGGTAGGATCTCATTGTGTTTTTTACATAGAACAAAATTTTCTATGATAGGCCTAAGCTCTTCTAGATATTTTTTTATAAATGAATCAACTATAGTTTGTTCGCGGGAAGAGCTCATAAAACTAGCCTGCTGCATTTAATTTTTAGGCAGTGATTTTAGCACAAGCATAGTGCCAATGGCTATGATGGCTCGGGAGCACTATTGGAATGTAGATTCGAATCTGGGATGTCGTTGTTATGATGAGAGTTTTCATTCCAGACTGTTGA
>CAZXFO010000124.1:0-5712 GCA_964639745.1 uncultured Coxiellaceae bacterium
TTGTTTGGAGAAACACAATATATCAAAATAATTAATCTCACACTTAATATTGAATCTAGCGGGAGTCGAGTAATTGTACGGTGTAATAGTAAAGATATACCTACCAACACGATTGTAAGCTATGAGGGTAGTGGAGCAAATTTTGAAACAGCCATTAAAGACTACTTTAAAAAATCTGATTTAAAGGCACCCCAGTATCAAGCGCTTACCCAAAATATTCAGAAAGAAGGTGATGCTTTTCTATTGCAGCAAACACTCGGGCAAAAAGGCTACGGCTATATCGTTGGTCAGATAATAGAAGCTATAAAAAAATTATTTGAGCTAATTGAAAAAGATAAGCATGAAGCAATGATAAACGCTATCCATAGCAATGTAAAAAATATTAACCCAAATATTAAAAATATTGCTCACCTCTATGATGAACAGCTATGGGCTATTGTTGAAACCATATGTAATTTCTTTGATCCCGCACGGCATGTTGACAACCATCATAAGAGGAAAGGACATCGAGAGCATTTAATTGCTGAATGCTGTAGTAATTTGATGAAAGGGCAAGATGTAGTTCCAGGGCTAAAAAGCTACATAGAAGCCTTAGAAACACATAATAAAATTATCAAAGAGTACGAACGTGGCGATTTACATCAGCAATTAAAAGAAGTTTTACATAAATATCAAAAAGAAGAATTCTTACCTGAAGTAGGCAATCATCGCGAAAAAATCAAAAACTTTTACGATGAATACCTGCAAGCATCTGAAAAGCATCTCACTCCGAAATTTAAATAGATGGAGTACACATGGGTAAGAAAAAAATAGATATAAAACATATACTAGAAAATAATATTACCCCATCAGTTGATGATATCCGAAAATCATTAGGCATAAAATTTGCCAAAAAACTTGCTCAATTGCCCAACAACAAATTATCAGCAGAACTTTTCATTGAGCTTGGTAAAGAATTCGAAAACGACTATGCTGACAGCTATTACAAACCATTGCTATGTTATGCATTGGCAACGCAATATCATAGCATTGCGGGTTTTAAAGCATGCAATGCTGCATTAGATTTAATAGCTTATAAAGTGTGTGGTAATGGGCTATGGAATCCACATGCAGAAGAGCTTGCTGCCATTTTAAGTTCAAAAAAAAGTTTGATAAAAGACATTCCTATTGGTATACAAACAAATAATAAAGAAATTGATACCTTACTAAGAGAAGCTGAAACTCTTAATGATACAATTTTAGCTACACGTTTAGATCTGTTTTACCAGGTTTTTAAAAAAACAGAAGAGATCTTAGTTAACCAGCCCGATAACAAACTAATCGCAGCAGCAAATCAAAAGTCTCTTTCCTTTATACGATTTGTATTGGATCTCGAAGACATTAATAAAATTGAAGCAGCAATGGTTGAACGAAGTCTTAAGAAGAAATTTGACCCTGAATATATTCCTGGAATAAAAGTAGCTCAGTTTTCACAACATATTGACTCTTACCATGCACTCAATAATGCTCAATATCTTTGGCGCCGCAGCGCAGAAATAGCACTAGCTCATAAAAATAAAAAGATACTTTCTGTTAAAGATAAGGCAAAAGAGAAGGATAAAAACGAAAAGACAATATTTTTAAATCCAGCACAACGCGATGCTTTTCGCGTTATTATCAAAAATGGCTCCTTTTATACCAGAAGCCTTGATAATAATTTTATTTATCATGATACACAGAATAATTTCTCACATTTTGGGAAAGGATTTGCTGCTTTTACCCTAAATATGCATGGAGAACTTTCCGTTTTTAATCATACAGGTGGAGATCTTTCCTTTTACCATTCCTCGCTAAATGCACAATCAGCCGTTTTTTTTGCTGGCGAAATAAAAATAACTAATGGTAAAATTATAGAAATTACCTCACACAGTGGGCACTATCAGCCTAACAAAGAAAGCATGCTACAGTTGCTTCATTATCTTAAAAGAAAAAATGTTGATTTATCTGAGACGATAATTAATCTTTATTTTATAGACCCCAAGACTCATGAAGCCATATACAAAACATATAATGCTAACGACTTTATTCATCATCCAAATGATGCTGCGGAGATCCGGCAAATTCAATCGGATTCTTTTAGCGAGTTTGGTAGTGACAATTGGGCTAATTTTGACTCGCTACAAGGAAACTCCACAAATAGCAGCACAACTTCTGATCCCTTTAGTCAGTCTTCTTCCGATTTCAGCAACGCTACAGGTGAAGATAATTGGTCTAGCTTTGACTCATCTTGGAATGAAACCAAAGCAAATAGTCCAGCACCTCAAACCACTGATGATGAATTATCAACTTCCGAATCCCGCATCAATTCTGAGCCAGAAGATTGGGTTGACTTTAGCTCGATTAATAAAGAAATAAACGCTAATAAACCGGATAAAGATAACTCTTCAGTTATTTATCATAAAGCAATTTCGCAAACATTTTTTGGAACAAATAAGCAAAATAAATCATCTGAAAACAATGACTTAACGTCAGAATCACCTAAAAAACTGTACAAATAAAGATCTTATATTATAAAATAGAATCCGTTTTCAGGTTATGGTTTCGTATGTTATCAATAAAGACATTATTGCAAGCAAAAGCAGAACCTAGTTTAGAACAAATTAAATCTGCACTCAAAAATGATTTTTGTCAGTATGAAAATATTGACTCTACATCTGCTAGTGAATTATTAAAACTCGCCAAGCGTATTGAAAAAAAATATGAAAATATGTTTGGTTATAAAAAAATATATAAAGCCTTATTTATTGCAACACTCGCTTTTAAAAGATTCAATGACCTAAATGCTTTAAATTATATGATGGTACTTATCAAAAAATATTTATTTTTTGATTTATATGTTAAAGAATTAGAAGATGCTTTAAAAATATGCGTCGCTAAAAGAAACGAAATATTTTTCCAAGAACCAACCATTTTAGATGATTTATCTTTTTCTGCAGACATCAGACCATTGATAAGCAATGTTAGAAGAAACAATATTACGTTAGCAGAACGATTGGATAATGCCTACGAACTTTATGAGAAATGCTCAGCTTTAATGGCCTCAGGTAAACATGAAGCTCATCATGCTACATTGATGGCTCTTACTAGCGAAGCATTAAAATTACTAGAAAATATTTTAGATACCAAAGGTAAGTCGGCCATTATGGTAAAAATGCGCCAACGCCAGACTCATAAACAATTTAATGCTGAATATATTCCCGGCAAGTCTCCTTTAGATTCTTTGACACAACTACCTAAATCATTACATGCTAAAACACTCGCCCAATATAAATGGCGCAAAATCAGTGAAATAGGGCTGGGGAAAGCCCGTAATCAAGTGTTAACTGTTACAGAAAGTGCAAAGAACACTGATAAAAGCGAAGAAACCATTTTTTTAGATAAGTATGCACGTGATATGCACCGTGTGTTAATTATCAATGGAAAATTCCATGAACGCCAAGTTAATAATAGTTTCACCTTAGCAGATACAGAGCATTGTATTTCACATTCTAAATCTGGTTTTTCAGCTTTTACAGTAAATTTAAATGGTGAAATATCCTTATTTAATCATTTTACAATAGAAGATGGTTTTGCCCACTCATCTATGAATGCACAAGCTCCACTTTTTTATTCAGGTGAAATACAAATTAGCCAAGGAGAATTAAGAGCTATCTCCGTGCATAGCATGCATTATCGTCCTGGGTTCTTAAATCTTTACTTGCTATTACAATATTTTATAAGCCAAGGCGTCGATATTTCAAAAACCATACTGAAAACATGGGGCATCAATAATGAACCGCTTTACAATAGATTCATTGAATATGATGCTCAAACCTTTTTAGCTCACTATAATCCAATTACTAATGAATACAAAAATGACTTTGAAGATTTCGATGTTGACTGTAGCCAAGCTAATCTGAGTAATGTTAATCCAAATATGAATGGCTTCTTTTTTAAAGCTGAGAAAACGTCCTCTACAGAAAATATTGATAAGCAAAATAGCTTTGAGGATTTCGAGACTGATTTCACCCAACTCTCTGTCACCGCTTAAATAACTAGCAGAGGTGACTAAATTACAACGACTAAGCCTTTGACTTTATTATAAATAATAAAAATTTGCCTAGCTTTTTCAAGTCTGGTAATTTATGCGCAACATTAATGAAGTCATTCTATGCTATTTGGTTTCTATCTCATAACCTTTATCTTACTGGCCGGCGCAAGTATAAACTTGTGATCCCTAGCTAAACACATCAAAGAGAACAATATGTTTCGCAAAATGCCTTTTATACTACTGACTGTTATTATTCTTATCCTTTTAATTAATCCTTTGCTTTCACTACCAGCCCAACAAATAAGCTATGCTGCTAGCTTAACTATTAAATCAATTATTGTTTTCTTGTTACCATTCATTATTTTCAGCTTATTATTTAAAACTGCTGTGAATCTAGCCCATCGAGCAACCGCCGTCATAGGACTTATCTTAATTGCAGTTTGTAGTTCTAATTTTCTATCTACATTTTTAAGCCATTACGTAGGGGAGTGGGTCTATCATTTTAATTTATCATTGATCTTGCCTACAGAAACATCACATAGCTTAGCTCCTGCCTGGCAATGGGAATCCCCTAAATTAATCGCTAATAATAAAGCCATGTTTGGCGGTATTATTTTAGGGATTATTTTTGGGATAACCCAGAAAAAATTAGCTACTTTAGTTGCTGAAAGGTTAGAGTTAGCTGTTAATTTAATTCTGAAAACTTTTACTTATATTATTCCCATCTTTGTTGCCGGATTTGTTATCAAGTTACAATGTGATGGGGTAGTGCAAGTTATCCTTAAAGACTACGCTAAAATCTTTTTAATTATTACTGCAGCACAATTTGGTTATATCTTTTTTATTTATTCATTATTAAATTATTTTAATGGGCGGAAAACATTATCCTGCATTAAGAACATTCTGCCAGCTGCTATTGCAGGCTTTAGCACCATGTCTAGTGCTGCTGTTATGCCGCTAACCATAGTCGGTGCTGAAAATAATGCTAAGAATAAAAGCTTAGCCGGGGCCGTTATTCCAGCCACAGTTAACATACATCTTGTGGGTGATTGCTTTGCCATACCTATTTTTGCTTATGCCATCATGAAGAGCTTTGGTATTGCTGAACCCAGTTTAATGGCTGATTTAACTTTTATTGCTTATTTTTTTTTAGCAAAGTTTTCTGTAGCAGCTATTCCTGGTGGTGGGATTATTGTAATGCTACCCATATTAGAAAATTATTTAGGTTTTAATGCTGAGATGTTATCGCTTATTACCGCACTTTACATTCTATTTGATCCTGTTATCACGAGCGCCAATATTTTAGGTAATGGCGCCTTCGCTAAGCTGATTGATAAACTATTCAGCTACCAGGATCAATTGATTCCATTGGTTAAAGTGGAAGAAGAATCAACTTCTTGATTAAGCTGCTTGTTACCGCTGGACTTTGGCTGAATAAATAACCATCTTGCCTTTGATTTTATATCTAGGTTTGATTCACTGCCTAAAAGCTTACCTTCTTTATTATATTGGTTAAAGGTAACCGCACTGACCGCTTCAAGCTCTTCTTGACTAAGTTTTTCTACAGCTTTCCATTCACCATTCTGTTTTTCTTCTGATTGCCCAATGCTAGCTGTAGTTTTGCTTTGTGCGAAAACTCTCTC
>CAZXFO010000125.1:0-6238 GCA_964639745.1 uncultured Coxiellaceae bacterium
CGTAGTTTGAAATCCAATGGTAAAAATAGCCCAATATAATAAAAACGCGAGCAATAGGTTTGAAATAGGCCCAGCAGCAACGATGGCTGCCCTCTTGTAAAGTGGTTGGCGGTTAAAGGCTAGGTGTTTTTCTTTTTCAGGAACTTCAACTTCGTTTTCATCCAGTAATTTGACGTAGCCACCCAGCGGTATGGGGGCAATGGCATATTGTGTTCCTTTTTTGTCGCGCCACCGATAAAGAGGCTTGCCAAAACCGATAGAGCATTGCAAGACTTTAACGCCTAACAATCTTGCTACCCAAAAATGAGCGCCTTCATGGAATCCCACAATAATAAGAATAGTTAAAATCATCCCCAATATTGAAAGCAAAAAATCAACCAACATGTTTAATTCCTTTTTTAGTGTGGGCGGATTTAGACGTGATTTTTTTCACTTTAACAGATTTATGACTAGAAGTGTTGACATTAATAACTACTACTTTATGGTTGACGCGATAATGTTTCTTGCGAGGATGTCTTTCTGGGGCAGCATAACTGCCGCGATTGGTAGGACGAGGAGGGTAATTGTCAGGATCAATGGCGCGAATTTCTACCAATGCGGTGCCGCGACCGGTCATCTGTAATTTTTTTGCAGCGACATAAGATAAGTCAATAATGCGATTGGGCTTGAATGGACCACGATCATTAACCTTAACAATAATTTTGCGACCGTTTTCCAGATTTTTAACTTGAACGTAAGTGGGTAAGGGTAAGGTTTTGTGGGCGGCAGTCATGCCTAGCATATCGTATCTTTCACCATTAGAGGTACGTTGATTATGGAATAAGGTGCCGTACCAGGATGCGGTGCCGATCTGAACAAAATTTTTGCTGGATTTCATTACAAAATATTGCTTACCTTTCACTGTATAAGGTTTATTGCCGATTCGGCTAGGTTTTTCTTTCTTAGGAACCGCGTTAGGCACTCTCGTTTCGTCAACTGGAAAAGGAGGTGGACCATCCTTGCGGTAAGTAGTCATACATCCGGTGAGCAATAAAGAACTTAAAATTAATAAACTGCAGAGAAGCCTTAGGCTATACCGGTAGAATTTATTAGCTTCTAGTATTGAAGCAATGGGATTTAAATAATCAGCCATGCTAACCACTATCCTATCGATCTTTATGCTCTAAAATGCGGCGACTTAATTGATAGACAGCCATCGCATATAAATTGCTTGAGTTATAGCGTTTAATCACACCGAAATCATGGAAGACCACCCAATATTCTTTACCGTTTTGGCCTTCAAGCTCTATTAATTTTAGTGGATAGCCTTTAGGGATTTTACGTTGAGGTACAAGACCATATTTCGCTAAATCAGCAGAAGGAAAAATAATGGGAGTTCCATCTGGTTTTTGTAGTTTGAGATAACCACTGCCTGTAACGGTAACTGGAACCGCTACTAAGTTCGGAGCTTTCCACCCGTGCTCTTTATAATAATTGCCAATACTGGCGATAGCATCTTGCTTGCTATGCATTAAATCAATAAAGGGCTTGTGATTATAACTTACTGCAAAATAGCGGTAGCTACTCGGCATAAATTGCGGAGCACCAATAGCACCGGCATATGAGCCTTGCATTTCAAGTGGGTCTAAATGGTTATCACGACAAAGAATTAAGAAATGTTCAAGTTCGTCTTGGAAAAAAGCAGCGCGACGTTGACCAGTGAAGGCTAAGTTCGAGAGTGCATCTACGACTCGATAGCCGCCCATGTGAGTGCCAAATTTAGTTTCAACTCCTAAAGTAGCAATAATAATGCTACCGGGAACACCGTATCGTCTTTCAGCTTCGACTAATGTTTTATGCCATTTTTTACGAAAGGCCGCACCTTCAGCAATGTATTCATCAGTAATGAAAACTCTTTGGTAAAGCTTCCAAGTTTCTTTCTCCAGAGGGCTTTTTACATTAGCAATGACTTTAGGAGAGGGTTTTACTGTTTGAAAAATCGCAAGTAGTTTTTCTTTACTGAAGTGATGCTTATCAATCATTTTCTGAATGAAAGCTTGTAATTCGGGTTTTTCTAGAAAAGTTTCGTCAGCAAAAGCGCTTTTAGCCAAAAACAAACAGAGAAAAAGACATAATTTAATCAACAACTTCATTTAAATACCTGCATTTATTTATAGTTAACTCACTTAAGTGGTAATTAGTTTACGGTGAGTTTTAATAGACATCAACATGCCAAAACTGGCCATTGAGGTTACCAAAGACGAGCCTCCGTAGCTAACTAATGGCAGGGGTAAACCTACCACGGGTAATATGCCTGTGACCATACCTATATTGATAAAAAATGATAAAAAGAAAGTGATAGTTAAGCTACCTGCTAAAAGCCGAGTAAACGTATCTTGGGCATTAACAGCGATATACAGACCTCTGAGCACGATCAATAAATAAAGCGTCAATAACAGCATATTGCCCGCAAATCCAAATTCCTCGCTGCAGACAGCGAAAATAAAATCAGTAGTATGTTCAGGTAAAAAATGAAGTTGTGATTGCGTGCCAGCAAGCCAACCTTTGCCGAATAAACCGCCAGAACCAATGGCGATTTTAGATTGAATGATATGATAACCTGTACTGAGCGGATTGCGCTCGGGGTTTAAAAAGGTCAATATCCGTTGCCGTTGATAGTCGTGCATAACTAGCCATAACAAAGGCAGGCCCGCAATCAATGTTCCGGCTATCCCTAAAATTAATCGAACACTTAATCCAGCAAAAAATAATACGCTAGCTGCTGTAGCCAATAATACAGTGGCAGTGCCGAGGTCAGGTTGTTTAGCTGTGAGAATAACAGGAATTAGGATGACTGCTATTGAAATAAGTAATGACTTAAAAGAGAGTGGTAAATGAATTTTATTGTAATACCAAGCTAACAAAAGAGGAATTGCAAATTTCATAAATTCTGCAGGTTGAAATCGGAAGCCCCCCAAGCTCAGCCAGCGTTGTGCTCCTTTTCCTATATGGCCCATTAATAATGCTGCGATTAAAAAGAATAAGCTAAAGCAGTAAATCCATACGGCCCAACGTTGCCAAACAATAGGAGGAATTTGTGCTACTACCAGCATGATGGTGGCAGCAACTAAAATATGAACGAGTTGTCTTTCTATCAGAGCTGTACTTTGATTACCTGCGCTATAAAGAATAAAAAGACCAAAAGTTAAAACAGCGAGCATTAATACCAAAAGGCAGCCATCAAGATGGAAGTAGTCAGCTACTTTATAAGCCCAAGTATTGGGTTTGCGCTGGTCTAAGTAGGTCATGCGGATTTTTCTCCACTAGAGCTTTCTTCAGATTGAGATGAAAATTTACGATTAGTCGTTAAATAAAAATCGAATATTTGCTTAGCAATTGGAACGGCAGCTAGGCGGTCATTTTCAACGATAATAGCTAAAGCAATTTTTGGATGGTCCACTGGCGCGAAAGCAATGAATAGACCATGATCACGGATTAACTCATTTAAGCGCTTCTGATCTTCGTTGCCTTTGAAGTCCTGCTTTTTGGCATGGACTTGTGCTGTTCCAGTTTTAGCTGCAATTGAATAACCTGGGTGTGGACCATAGCGATGGGCTGTACCTTCCGGAGAATCGATAACTTTGCGCATGGCATCAATAATAATATCCCAGCTAGCATTATCATTTAATGAAACTGTATCGAGTAAAATGGGAGTTTGGATTTCAATGGATTTTCCTGACTCTTGTTGTCCGAGTAATAAGGAAGGAACAAAATGCTGACCACGATTAGCTAATGTTGCAACGCCGGCGGCTAATTGGAGGGGCGTTGCTTGCATAAAACCTTGGCCAATGCCTGAATTTATAGTGTCGCCTTCATACCAAACGCCTCTTTTCATGCGCCTTTTCCATTCAGGTGAGGCAACAAGCCCTGCAACTTCTTCATCCATTTCAATGCCGGTAACTTCACCGAAACCAAATTTATGCAATACATCGTCAATACGTTTAATGCCAAGTTTTAAAGCAAGTTGATAAAAGTAGACATCACAAGAAGTTGTAATGGCGCGCGGCATATCAACAGTACCATGGCCATTGGTTTTCATGTCGCGAAAGACATGCTCACTATTTTTCAACATAAACCAGCCTGGATCATAGACGGTATCATCTACAGCAAGCACTTCATTGTCTAAAGCTGCGAGGGCTAGATAGGGCTTAATCGTTGAAGCTAGGGGATAGAGGCCGCGCACTGCTCGGTTATATAAAGGGTGATCAGGTCTTTTCTGTAATTTTTGGAAAACGAATGTTGAAATTCAAACAACAAAAGGATTAGGGTCGTATCTTGGTAAACTTACCATCGCTAATACATGACCGGTGCTTGGCTCAATGGCGACAATTGCGCCACGGTGTCCCTCTAAAGCCTTTTCAGCCATTAATTGTAGATTGCTATCAATACTGAGATAGAGATTTTTGCCAGCGATAGGATCAGTATGTTTCAACACTCTTACTGCTTCGCCGTTTACATCAACCTCAACTTCTTCATAACCCGCTTTGCCATGCAGGTCTTCTTCATAAAACTTTTCAATACCTAATTTACCGATATAGTGGCTGGCGCTGTAATTCCCAGCGTCAACTTGTTCTAGTTCATCGCTATTAATTTGACCGATATAGCCGAGCACATGACTAAATCCAGGCCCAAAGGGGTAATGCCGAATGAGACGAGCTTTGATAACAAAGCCAGGAAACCGATACTGATTTTCTGCAAACCGAGCCACTTCTTCTTCAGATAACCTCAGCTTCAATGGAATTTCATCAATACGGCGGTGTTGTTTTAATTGTTTTTGGAAAGTAGTGAGGTTAGCTTCAGAAAGAGGAATGATTTTGTTTATTTCAGCAAGCATATGGCTAATATTATGAGCTTTATCTGGGATGACATCTAAGCTGAATACCGGAATATTATCAGCTAATAAAATGCCGTTACGGTCATAGATGAGGCCACGTGTTGGCTCAAGCGGCACAAGTTCCATTGAGTTATTAATGGAGAGCGTTGTATACATTTTATTGCGATAAATTTGTAAATAACCCAGCCTCAGTACTAAAAGTAGGGTGAGGATGAGTATGGTAATGAGAGCAGCTAAAGCGCGTCGAGTGGTAAGCTGAACCTCATGGTTAATGTTTTTAAAAGGGATATGTGTTTTTGGCATCTTGCTTCATTTCTACTCATTTAAGAGTGACAATTTTATAGGTTTGATATTATTATACAATCTATCATTTTATAAACTTTAGGAGATATGGTTATGAGATTGAATAAACTCGCTGTGCTAGCGCTCATCGGATTGTGCGCGAACACGCTGGCATTTGCTGAGCCAAATAATAACACGACAACCAATGCGGCAAAAATGTTTGCTGATGATAGCTCTGCAACTGCTCAAACTCCGGCCAGCAGCGATAATTCAGTCAATCCTCCTGCAAGCACAGATAGTACGTCCGGTAACGTAGGTAGCACTCAAGATGGCACTGGGACTTCAACAGATGACATGGGATCTGACACAGGAACCGGCGACGACGATTATTAATCCTACGAAAGAACGGATTAGGTCTTCGCCTAGTCCGTTCTTTTTTTTCTGCTATAAATTATCTTTTAAATCATCGACCAACTCTTTTTCATTGTGCAGTGTGTAATCTTTTTGAATGTAGATTGCTTTCTTTTCAATAAGATTAGTCAGGTGATCTTTGAGTAGGCCCAAAAAGGCAGGTGGCGCAGCAATGATAAAGTCGCGCTCTTGATCTTTTTTGCGGCAGTCATCCAGCTTATGAGCCAAAATTATGGCAAATTGCTCAGCTTCATGATGTTTGACGTCTTTATCTTCTCCAAAAGCACCGCTGCCGAATTTCCCATAAGGGGAGTCCGTTAATAAATCTCTGCCCTTCTTGCGGCTAGTATGGTGCTCAAATTCATTTTGAAGGGTTAAAAGATGGTTACCTTTGGTGTTTTGGAAAATACGCGCTTTAGAGAGTTCAAATAGACGAGCTCGACTAGCATTAGCAACTAATAACAAGGTATTCTTCATAGGCATCCTCCTGAAAGTACCTGTAACCTTTATTATAACCCAATTAAGCTCAATCAGGGATTTGGTTGGCTTTTGAAATAACCTCACTAATACAACAAGTTAGCCGTTTGGCCATAGATAGATGTAAGAATTCGTTTGGCCCATGGGCGTTTGATTCAGGCCCTAAAACCCCAGTTATTAAAAATTGAGCTTGAG
>CAZXFO010000126.1:0-7754 GCA_964639745.1 uncultured Coxiellaceae bacterium
CGCTTTTGGCCCGTGGTGACTGGTATCTGGGGAAGCCTAGCACTTTATATAAGTGGACGTTTACTATTTAATCGACGCACTGGTATTGTTGGTGCGGCAGTGTTAGCCACAAGCGTGCTATATTATGGTGCGGCACATTACGCTAACCTTGATTTAGAAGTAGGTGTTTTAATTAGCTCTACTCTTCTTTCATTTTTACTTGGCTTAAAAGCTTCAAACCCAACCCGTAGCAAAGCCTGGATCTATATAGCCTATATATTCGCAGGGCTTGCTGTATTAACTAAAGGGTTAATTGGCATTGCATTCCCCATGATGATAGTCGGGAGTTTTTGTTTTATCACTCGCGATTGGAGCATTTTTAAAAAGCTACGTTTGCTTACCGGCCCACTCCTCACTCTCGTCATTATTTTGCCGTGGTATATCCTGGCACAACAAGCCAATCATGAGTTTTTTCATTTCTTTTTTATTGTCCAACAAATTTCGCGCTTTTTATCGACCAACGACTTTAATAACCAAGTAGCCTGGTGGTTTTACATTCCCATCGTATTAGCGGGATTTTTACCCTGGACATTTTTCCTGCCCAGCATGTTCATAAAAAATCTTCAAGATTTAAGAAAAAGCGTACAGCAACACCAAGCTGTTCTTTATTTAATGTTATGGGTTACTTTAATTTTTATATTTTTCTCCATACCACGTTCTAAAACGATTGGTTACATACTGCCAGTGTTTCCTGGCCTGGCTTTATTAACCGGCCATTTCATTGACCAATGCTGGGGCACCTTTACCAGCCGCAGACGCTTTACTTTATTATTATTGCCGTTAGCATTTACATTATTCGCTTTAGCTTGCTTTATAGCTCCGCAGATCCAAGCATTACATATAGCACCTGCGCTTATTCCCAACTTAAAGTTAGCTGGAATCATTTTAAGCATCAGCGCTCTAGTATTATTTTACTTTGTTTATCGCAAAAATTTTCTTGGATTTTTCGGTGGAGCTATTTTATCTACCCTAGCGTTTTTCTTTGTTCTGGTTAACAGTGCTGCCATCATCAATGAAAATTCAATTAAGCCTCTAGCATTAGAACTAAAAACTATTATTAAGCCCGAAGATGAAGTTGCATCCTTCTATAAACATTTTCAAGATCTACCACTTTACTTAGAACGCCGAATTACCATTGTTGCCGATTGGGAAGATCCAAATATCGAGCACAATGATAATTGGTTAAGAGAACTGTGGTACGGCAAATCTTTTCAAGATACTAAAGACTGGCTAATCAGTGAAAAAACTTTTTGGCTGCGTTGGAATAGTGCAAAAACCATGTATGCTTTAGTGCATCAAAAATATTTTAATACTTTTAAAGCTAAAGCTGGAAACCGCTTACATCTCATCAATCAATATAACGAAACTGTATTAATTACCAATTCATAAGGAAACCACCATGCAGCCTAACTTAAAAGCCGTCTTAGACGCCGCTTACGAGGCTTATAAATCTACTCGTCCTGATAATATACTAACAAAAGCTGTTAGCTCCAGTTTCTCGTTCGTAAAATCTTTAGTGTGGGAAGAAGATGGTAGCCACAGCAAATTAGCCGATTTAGAAATGTTACACAAAAAAGTTTACACTGGTGATGCAAACGAGCAGTTTAATAGCGTTAGCAATGATATCACTCATGTATTAGCTGCTAACAAGTTCATCAATCAAGGTAATAACTTCAAAAATATTGTTACTATCTTAATTAAAACAGCTTCACTAGTTTACCAATCGAATAAAGAACATGAAACAACCACTCTAGCTATTCAAGAAACCTTAGCTAAATTACCTAATTCTGCTCAACAGCATTTATCAATAGCTGTTAATGAATTTATAAAGCAGTTAGAAGCGATGAAACAAAGCGCTGCAGCAGAGAACAAATCCTCTGCAGAAGATAAAAAACAGCCAACCAAGCCGCAAACCATTCAGCTTAGCAAAGAACAGATTGCACAACGAGCCAAAAAAAAAGCAGAATTAGCAAAAGCTATGTTTTCCCCAGTTAAAGAAGATCCAGTCTCTAAACCAACCTCTTCAAGCCCTTCTACTTCAGGCTCTGTGCATTCTTTTCATCAGAAAAAAACTGCCAACGGCAAAACCCCTACTAATGGCCACCTGCAAAATAAAAACCTAGCTTCTTCACCCGGGCTACGTAAATAAAAAGACGAGAATATAGCTTTAGGGTTAAGCATTAACAGACAAGTTAATACTTGACCCCTAGCATCACCCTATCGGTGGTGGATCTGCTAATACTTCGCGAGAACCGCTTGAATCCATCGTACTGACCAAACCTGATGCTTCCATGTCTTCCATTAACCGAGCTGCTCGGTTATAGCCTATTCGTAAACGTCGCTGAATTAAGGAAATTGAAGCTCGACGAGATTCTGTCACGATGCGAACAGCCTGATCATAAAGTGGGTCGGTTTCTCCTTGGCTAGCACCCCCTTCTGCTTCAGCGCTTTCTTCTGCGTCTTCAGTAACATCATTGAGATATTCTGGCTTACCGCTCGTTTGCCAGGCAGCAACAACACGATGCACCTCTTCATCACTCACATAAGCGCCATGTACACGAGCTGGAATACCAGCACCAGCAGGCAGATAAAGCATATCACCATGACCCAATAATTGCTCGGCACCTTGTTGATCTAAAATGGTACGTGAATCAATACGCGACGATACCTGAAAGGCAATACGGGTAGGAACGTTAGCTTTAATGAGCCCTGTAATAACATCCACAGAAGGTCGTTGAGTGGCTAGAATTAAATGGATACCAGCAGCTCGAGCTTTTTGGGCTAACCTAACCACAAGCTCTTCAACCTTTTTACCTACCACCATCATCATATCGGCTAATTCATCAGCTACCACGACAATGAGCGGCAATGGCTTAAGGTGAGTAAGTTCACTATCTTTAGCTAGCAACCAATCGGGTGGTGCAATCGGATTACCTTGATCAATAGCTTCTTGAACTTTTTGGTTATAACCTGCCAAATTGCGCACCCCCAAAGAGGCCATCAATTTATAACGTTTATCCATTTCAACTACGCTCCAACGCAAAGCATTTGAAGCATCTTTCATGTCGGTGATAACCGGTGTTAACAAATGCGGGATACCTTCGTAAATCGAAAGCTCTAACATCTTAGGATCAATTAAAATCAACCGTAATTGCTCTGGGGTTGCTTTATATAGCATACTCACTAACATGGCATTCAAGCTTACTGATTTTCCTGAGCCAGTAGTCCCTGCCACCAATAAATGCGGCATTCTGGCTAAATCAACCACGGTCGATACACCAGAAATATCTTTACCTAAAGCTAAACTCACGGGTGAGTTTAGTTGCTTAAATTGGTTAGATTCCAATATCTCGCGCAATGCAACCACTTCGCGGTTTTCATTAGCGATTTCTAACCCTATAACAGGCTTTCCTGGAATAACCTCAACTACGCGCACGCTAGCTACAGATAGCGAGCGAGCAATGTCTCTTGCTAATCCTGTGATCTTGCTCGCTTTAATACCGGGCGCTAACTCTAATTCAAAACATGTAATCACAGGACCTGGACGAACAGCAACAACTCTAGCCTCAACACCAAAATCTAAAAGTCTTTGTTCAACTAGGGCAGAAAGTTCATCAAAGCGAATTTGTGTAAAAGGTTTCTCAGTGACTGGTGTTGGAGGATTTAATAATGTTAACGGCGGCAAAGAGCCCGGCTTAAGCACAATTTCAGATTGAACTTTTTCCTTGGAGGGAGCAACTGTACGTGGCTTCTCAGCTTTAACTATAACTGGAGCTGGTTTTACTTCCTTTATTACCTCTTTTAGTTGAGGTTTTTCAATCTCAAACCTTGTTTTTGCTTCTATCACTGGTAAATCATTCTCATCTTCATTAGACCACTCCCGCATCTTGGTCTTAGAACCTGTTTTTTTGGACTTAAACCAATTAAATGACAGCTTTTGGGCTGTCTTTTCCTTGAGGTTTTGCCAAAAAAGCTGCCATTGGTTTCGTAGCTTAGTCGCTATCGAGCGAGTTAACTCTACCCATGAGAAACCAGTCGTCAGGGTTACACCACAGAGCAATCCAGTAAAAAGTAGTATTAAACTGCCTCTGACATTAAGAAACTCTGACAGCTCTTTGCTCACTAAATAACCGATAATACCACCGGCACGAGCAGGTAAAGCTGCACCATAACGGCCAAAATAGGTGTGAATAATTCCACAAGAACTGACGAGCATGAAAATCAAGCCTATACCTTTTAATGCTCGATCAGAAATAAATGAATTTTTCTTTGCCTTTTCTTCGACTTTCGCTGGGAAGGATTTAATACACCAATAAAGCATAGTAAGAGGTAAAACAAAGGCAACAAAACCTAACATCAAATAGAGAAAATCAGCTAACCATGCCCCTACTTTCCCTCCCCAATTGGCTATCTCACGCGAACTACTGACAGTCGACCAGCTGGGGTCAGTATGGGTATAACTGATCAAAGCAACTAGTATAAATACAGCTATAGCACAATAGATTAACAGTAAGCCCTCGTTAAGGCGCTGCGCCATATGCGCATTTAGGATGGGGGATGGATTCTTTCTTTTAGCTTGTCTCATTTTTATCTCTTCATTCTTTACGACTTATATCCCAGTTAGGTAATATACCATCCTTCATTTACAGTGAGAATCAAATGACAACAAAACATCACCCACTCATTATTTTGGGCTCCGGACCCGCGGGTTACACTGCTGCTATTTATGCTGCCCGAGCCACTCTAAAACCCGTAGTTATTTCTGGCATGACACCTGGCGGCCAGCTCTCTTTAACCACTGAGGTCGACAATTGGCCGGGTGACGTAGAGGGTTTAATGGGCCCTGCTCTTATGGAACGGATGCAAAAACATGCAGAACGCTTTGAAACTAGCCTGATTTCTGACCATATTTATGAGGTCAATCTAAACCAAAGGCCTTTTATCCTAAAAGGTAATGACACCTATTCCTGCGATGCGCTGATTATTGCAACAGGCGCTGACGCTAAATACATGGGAATTCCCTCTGAAACCAAATATAAAGGCAAAGGCGTTTCAGCCTGCGCGACTTGCGACGGTTTTTTCTATAGAAACCAGAAAGTCATTGTGGTTGGTGGCGGCAATACAGCCGTAGAAGAAGCGCTATACCTTTCTAATATTGCTTCCCATGTTACCTTAGTTCATCGTCGCGATAAGCTCCGTGCTGAAAAAATGCTACAAGAACGATTAATGAAAAAAGCAGAAGCAACCGGCAAAATTTCGTTTGCTTGGAATAGTGTAGTAGATGAAGTCTTAGGTAATGACATGGGCGTCACAGGAGTTCGTTTAAAAAATATTAATAACAACAGCACAACAGAATTAGAGGTAACAGGTGTGTTTATAGCTATCGGGCATAAACCAAATACTGATATTTTTATGGGTCAGCTCGATATGGATAATGGATATATTAAAGTTAAAAGCGGTACCTCAGGCAACGCAACCGCAACTTCTGTGTCAGGCGTATTTGCTGCTGGCGACGTAGCTGATCAAATCTATCGTCAAGCTATTACCTCCGCTGGCTCAGGCTGTATGGCGGCGCTAGATGCTGAGAAATATTTGGAAGGGTTGGAATAGCATAGCGAAAGTCTAAAGAACAGGTTACACTGCTCATTATTGATGCATTTCAAAAGATTTTGCATTTATTATGTTGCTCATATATAATCCAACATGCTTTCTATAAGCATTATTCTAAATACATTTATACTTGGAGCTTCATAAAATGGTTTTATTTAAAGCTTTTTTAAAATCCTTTGTTGCCACTTTAATTTTTATTTCTTTTACAGGCTGCGCTTCTATAGTTAGTGGACACCAGCAATCAGTTTCGGTTAATACTGATCCTGTTAAAGGGGCGAATTGCAAGTTGGAAAACAATAAGGGTACTTGGTACATATCATCAACGCCAGGAAGCGTGACAATTAATCGAAGCTACGGCAACCTCAATGTCGAATGCCAGAAAAAAGGATATGCAAAAATAAGTAAATCGGTTCCATCATCCACAAAAACAATTACTTTCGGCAATGCGTTTCTAGGCTTAGTAGGAGGTCCAGTGGGAGGCGCTGTTGATGTAGCAACAGGAGCTGCTTATGACTATCCGCAAGAAATTATCATGCCAATCGGAAGAGCCTAGTTAATACACTTATGCCACCTGGCTTGCAAGAGCCAGGTTAATCTCATCATTTTCATTTGCTGCTATCCTCTTTGTTATTGACCTTTTCAAAAGATAATTCATAGCCAGCAGCAAAGCCAATACAACACGCATCTTCTTGGCTTAAATCATTTATCAAACGCTTATCTAAAGTAATCAGATCAGCAGTGTTGATGATGACTTCATCACTACCCCGTCTTTTTAGCTTAAAGAGAATACGGTTTATTTTTTCGCAGAACTCTTGTACGGCAATTTTATATTTCGGCTGTTTTTCTTGTTCATAAGCTAAATATAATATTTGACGAATTTCTTGCTTAGAAAAACCCTCTAACAACCTATCATTAGCAACAATTTCGTTCGGAGCGCGTTCAAGAATAGCTGTCTTGCCGATTTCTTGAAAACATAATTGATATTGCTCGTCGTGATATTTTATTTCTAAGAGATGATAAACATTTGCAGAAGAAAAGCTAAAGAAGTAACTGTTCTTAAGCCAAACCTCCAATCGAGATTGCATCGAACGCCAGAGCACCATCCACACAGACAAACGCATAATCAGTCCTATTCAAATCCATTAATCCTCCCAATCCCGCTTTGCCTGCACCATGACGCCTAAAATATTATCTTTTTTATTTATTTTGGTCATTTTATACCAATCTAGATCAGGACTCAATGGTTTTAAATATTTTTCATCCGCGTTAATTAGTAACTGCCTAAATATAGGCTCAAAATTATTGTGCAAAATAGCTACAACATAACCCCTATCACGTGGCTCTCTTTTTGGATCAACAATGATGACAGTATTGGGAGGAAAAATAGGCTCCATAGAGGCATCTTTCAACTTCAGCGCGAAACCCAAGGCACTAATTTTAGCATCGGTCACAATTTGAGGATGCTCTGCATCATGATTACCAGCTAGCCATGTCTCCACTTCATTCCAATGCAGCAGAGGGACTCGTGAAAAAGTATCCAGAGCTTGAATAGGCTCTAGGCCCTTAATTTGATCGATAGTTAAAGAGAAATAATCAGCTAGTGGCTTTAGGCTAGACACATGGGGGTGTTCACAAAACCCCGTCACAATACGATATACAGTGGGCTGTGGTAGATTAACCTGCCTAGCTAGTTCAGCTACCCGGAGTTTTTTTTCAGCCATCAGCTTTTTTAGGATTTCCCCAATACGAGTATTTCTCATAGGATCAATCATCTCACATAACCTATATCAATTCTATACAAAATTCGATTGACATGTATTAATAACGTAAATAATATACATAAATTGTATTTAAAGGAGGAAAAAAGATCAAAGAATGATCATCTGTGAGTAAGCATTTTAATGGGGACAAGCATGAATGAAAGACACATCTTAAAGGCTTTTTTGCTAGGCAGCCTACATTCGATGTTTAGCCATTTGCTTATTAGAAACCAACCCTACCCAGAAAACGATGATAAAGAGTGGTATATGATGGATAACAAAATTATCCAATCCCTCATACACGGGATTGTTGAAACTGGCGATTACACATTAGAAGGCATTGCA